>NZ_JBNCAB010000137.1:0-11920 GCF_049805555.1 Burkholderia sp. DN3021
CGGCTCGCGTCGGGCAGCGGCGCCGCGCCGAGCCGGTCGCCGAGGAACGCGCGCAGCGCGTCGAGCGCGTGCTCGCGCTGCGCGGCTCGCGCGACGTCGAGCGCGACGATGTTGCTCGTGCCTTCCCAGATCGAGCCGAGATGCGCATCGCGCACGACCCGCGCGTCGCTCCACTCTTCGATGTAGCCGGTGCCGCCGCGCACTTCCATCGCGTCGCCCGTCACGCGGCGCGCATCGCGGCACGCACGGAACTTGATCAGCGGCGTCAGGATCCGCACGCAGCGAGCGGCCTGCTCGTCGCCCGCATCGGCCTGCGGCAGCAGCAGCGCGATCTGCATGAACATCGCGCGCGCGGCCTCTGCCGGCAGCAGCATCTTCATCAACTGGCGCTGCATCAGCGGCATCTCGATCAGCTTGCGGCCGAAGGCCTCGCGGTGCGCGGCGACGTGCAGCGCCTCGTTCAGCGCGCGCCGCATCAGCCCGGCCGCGCGCACGCCGTTCGACAGCCGCGACATGTTGATCATGTCGGCCATCTGGTGGAAACCGCGACCGATCTCGCCGATCAGGTAGGCCTGCGCGCCTTCGAGCGCGATCTCGCCGCTCGCCATCGAACGGCTGCCGAGCTTGTCCTTCAGTCGCACGATCCGGTAACGGTTGCGCGTGCCGTCCGGCAGCGTCTTCGGCAGCAGGAACAGCGCGAGACCCTTGATGCCGTCCGGCGCGCCGTCGGGCCGCGCGAGCACCATCGCGAGATCGGCATCCGCGTTCGAGCAGAACCACTTGTCGCCGGTCAGGCGCCAGACGGTCTCGCCGTGCGCGTCGGTCTCGCGCGCCGCGCGCGTCGCGATGCGGCCGACGTCGGAGCCGGCCGCCTGCTCGGTCATGAACATCGCACCCTGGTACAGCGTGTCGAAGTCGCGCGACGCGAGCATCGGCAGGTAGCGCGCGACGAGCGCCGGATCGCCGAAGCGGCGCAGCGTGCGCGTCAGCGAATCGGTCATGCTGACCGGGCAGCACAGCCCGAATTCCGCCTGCACGAACAGGAACGTCAGCGCGTACTTGACGAGCGGCGGCACGGATTCGGACCGGTGGCTCAGCGCCGCGAGCCCGAGCTCCGAATACGCGACGCGTTCGAGCGCGACATACGCGGGATCCTTGTCGATCCGCTGCACGGCCTCGCCGCGCCGGTTGCGGTGCTCGAGCACGGGCGGGTGCTTGTCCGCGCGCGACGCCCATTCGTCGAGCTCACCCGATACGCGCGCGCCGAGCGCACGGAGCTGCGGTTCGAGTTCGGCATAGTGCGCGTCGCCGAGATGCAGCTTCAGCAACGCGCCGAGATCGGGATCGGCGGCGAAGAAATCGATGCCCCGGCTGTCGGGGATGTTGGATGCGCCGGTATCCGGCGTGCGGGCGGTATCGTTCATGCGTGCGTCTCCTGGGTTGCCGGCGCATCGGCCGTGGCTGGCGCCGCGGCGCCCGGCCGATCCTGTGCAAAGGCTTCCGCAGAGCGTAGGCGCGCGATCGATAAGCGTCCAATACAGGATTTATCCGGTACGATAGATATCGCTTATCGATGCTGACGCCGGGGAGGCGACACCATGGAACTGAGGCAGTTGCGCTACTTCGTGGCGGTCGCCGAGGAACTGCATTTCGGGCGCGCGGCAAAACGCCTGTTCATCTCGCAGCCGGCGCTGAGTTTCGACATCCGCAAGTTCGAGGAAGCGCTCGGCGTGCAGCTTTTCTCGCGCACCAACAAGACCGTTGCGCTGACCAACGCGGGCGAGGTGCTGCTCGGCGAAGCGCGCCGGCTGCTGCTGCAGGCGGCCGAGGCCGAGCGCCTGACGGTACGCTCCGCGTCGGGCCTCGCGGGCCGGCTGCGGATCGGCTTCGTCCATTCGATGCTGTATCGCGGGCTGCCCGATGCGGTGCGGCGCTTCGAGGCCGACTACCCGGGCGTCGAGGTCGTGCTGAGCGAGATGAACACGCACGCGCAGGTGCAGGCAATCCAGCGCGGCCAGATCGATCTCGGTTATGCGCACTGGGGTCACTTCCCGCCCGAGGTCGAATCGGCGCCCGTCTATGCGGAGCCGTTCGTATGCTGCCTGCCGGCCGCGCATCCGCTCGCACGTCGCAAGCAGGTTGCGCTCGCCGCGCTCGCGGCGGAACCGTTCATCCTGTTTCCGCGCGAAGCGGCGCCGCACTATCACGACCTGATCATCGCGCAGTGCGTGAATGCGGGATTCAGCCCGCTGATCCGCCACGAAGCGCGGCTGTGGCAGACGATCCTGTCGATGATCGAGTTCGGGATGGGTATCGCGCTGGTGCCGCGCGTGCTGCAGCAGGTGAAAAGCGACCGGCTCGCGTTCCGGCCGCTGAAGGATGCTTCGCTCGAATCGCGCACGCTCGCGCTGAAGCGCAGCGGCACCTCCGAACCGGTGGCGCTGCGCTTCGCCGACTACGTGCGCGCATCGATCGACGCACTGCCCGCGCTCGCGGGTTGAGCAGGAGCACGGCTCCGCTACTTCGCTACTTCGCTTCGGGCTGCAGCACCGGCTGCGCACGCCGATACCACACCGCGTACACGACCGACAGCGCGATCAGGAACGGAATGCCGAAGATCAGCGTCATGTGGAATTCGGCCGTGAAGTAGGTCGTCACCATCACCGCGAGCATCAGGCCCGCGCCGAGCAGCGTCAGCAGCGGAAAACCGCGCATCCGGAACGCAGGCGTCGGCAGGCCGAGCGCCGCGCGGCGCCGCCGGAAACAGTAATGCGTGACGAAGATCATCATCCACGTGAACAGCGCGCCGAACATCGACACCGCCATCATGATCGTGAACGACGCGTCCGGATACAGCACGCTCAGCACCGTCGCGAGCGCGATGCCGAGCGTCGACAGCATCAGCGCGCCGAACGGCACGCCGCGCGCGTTCACTTCGCCGAGCGCCTTGGGTGCGTGCCCCGCGCGCGACAGGCTGAACATCATCCGCGTCGTGATGTAGAGCTGGCTGTTCATCGCGGACAGCGCGGCAACCAGCACGACGAAGTTGATCAGCCCGGCCGCGCCCGGCAGGCGGATCGCCTCCATCACCTTCACGAACGGGCTTTCGTCGCGCCCTGCCGCCGTCCACGGGACGATCGCGAGCATCAGCGCGAGCGTGACGAGGTAGAACAGCACGAGCCGCACGATCGTCGAGCGGAACGCACGCGTAACCGCGCGCTCGGGATCCTCCGCTTCGCCGGCCGCGACCGCGATCATCTCGATGCTCAGGTAGCTGAAGATCGACACGATCACCGCGACCCACGTCCCCCACGGGCCCTTCGGAAAGAAGCCGCCGCGATCCGTGTAATGGTGGAAGCCCGCGCGTGCCGCGCCGTCGCCGACCAGCCCCGGATTGCCGAACACGATATACGCGCCGAGCACGATGAAGCCGACGATCGCCGCGATCTTCACGACCGAGAAACCGTATTCGACCGCGCCGAACACGTCGACGCTGCGCGCGTTGACGAACACCAGCAGCGCCGAGAAACCGACGATCCACAGCCAGCCCGGCACGCCGGGCAACCAGTACTTCATGTACAGCGCGATCGCGGTGACCTCGGTGCCGACCGCGAGCACGATGCACGCCCAGTACGCGTAGCGCACGAGGAACCCGGCCCACGGGCTCACATAGTGTTCGGCGTACGCGCCGAACGAACCGGATGTCGGGTGCGCGACCGTCATCTCGGCGAGACAGCCCATCAGCAGCAGCGAGATGAATGCGCCGATCGCGTAGCTGACGAGCACGCTCGGGCCCGCGAAGCCGATCGCGAAGCCGCTGCCGAGAAAAAGACCGGTGCCGATGGCGCCGCCGATCGCGATCATCGCCATCTGCCGCGCGGAAAGCGTGCGGCGCAGACCTTGCTCGCGCGCCGCGATATGCTGGAATTGCCCTTCTGATTGCATCGAATGACCTCGTTCGAAAGCGATTGTCCGGTCGAAACGTCGGCTGCGCGCGGGCCGGCGCCGGACCGGCCGGCCGCCGCGCGCCGCGGGTTCAGAACAGATGGCGCAGGCCGGCCGCGATGCCCGTCTGGTTGCCGCGCCCGGACATTTCGGTGAATGCGCCGCCGGTCACGCGGTTGTAGTCGACCGTCGCGTAGACCTGCGTCGCCTTCGACAGCGCGTACTCGGCCTCGAGCACGCCCGTATAGCGCTTGCCGCCGTTGCCGGCGACGCCGTTGACGTTGCGGATGTCGTCGTAATACGCGACGCCCGTCACCGACACCGCCGGCGTGACCTTGACGCTCGCGCCCGTGTAGAAGATCGCGTCGCGGCGCGGGTTGTCCGCGAACGACCCGTAGCTCACCTGGCGGCCCGGCGCGTTCAGCAGCGTCTCGTCGAGCACGCCCGAGCGATCGATGCCGCCGAGATAACCCGCGTACAGCGTCGCCGCACCGAACGCGTAGCGCGCGCCCGCACCCCACGCCTGCTGCGCGCGGCTCTTCAGGTCGCGCACCTGCTGGTACGTCGCGCCGACCATCAGGCCGCCCTGCGTGTACGACACGTGCGTGCCCCAGTATGCATTCGCGCCGAGGCTGCCCGCGACGCCGCCGAAGCCGTAGCTCGCGCCGACGTTCAGCCCGCCGAACGTGCCGTCGTAGCTGACGACGTTGCTCGCGCGGCCTTGCGTGAGGAAGTACGGCCACATGTTGGCCGTGTAGTTGCCGACCGTCAGCGGATCGAGATCGCCGAACAGGTTGAACGCCTCGGTCGCCTGGCGACCGAGCTTCACGGTGCCCCAGTCGCTCGCGAGGCCGACATACGCGTAGCGGCCGAACAACGCACCGTCGAGCTGCCCGTTTTGCGGCTCGAAGCCGCTCTCGAGCCGGAAGATCGCCTGCAGCCCGCCGCCGAGCGCTTCGCTCCCCTTAAGCCCCCAGCGGCTGTTCGTGATCGCGCCGTTGGTCATCTGCACGCTCGCGTCGTTCGACGCGTCGGCATGCGTCGTGTAGCGGATGCTCTGGTCGACGATGCCGTACAGCGTCACGCCGCTCTGCGCCATCGCGCCGCTCGCGGTGAGCGCGGCCATCATCATTGGCAGTGCGAATCGATAGGTCTTCATCATGCTCTCCTCCAGTCCTGTTCTCGTTTCTCGATGATTGTGGTAACTGCACGCCGCGCAACGCGGCGTTCCTGCTAGATGCGCGCCACGGGCAGCGCGACGTACGCGACGAGCTCGACGCACATCGCCGGATGCGCGAAACCCTGCACGCCGACACACGTACGGTTCGGATACGGTTCGCGGAAGTGACGCCGGTATTCGGCGTCGAATTCGGGCATCGCCTTCACGTCGGACAGGTAGACGAGCACCTGCGCGACATCGTCCATCGTCGCGCCGGCCGCCGCGACGGCCTTCGCGAGATTCGCGAGCGTGACGCGCGCCTGCTCGGCCATCGTGTCGCCGACGATCGCGCCGGACGCAGCGACCGGCCCGTGACCGGTAAACATCAGCCCGCCCGCGCGGGTCGCCCACGAGAACGGTTGCGCAAGCTGCGGCAAGTCGACCGGGATCGTTTCAGCCATCGTTTGTCCTCCTTATGATCTGGATCGGGACGCTCAGGCGGCGTGGCGCGACGCACCGCCGAGCACGTCGGCGATCGCGTTCGCGACATGGTCGACGTTCGCGTCGTTCAGGCCCGCGATGCACATGCGGCCCGAGCGCAGCAGATAGACGCCGTGCGATGCCCGCAGCCGGTCGACGTCGGCCGCGGCGATGCCCGTATAGCTGAACATCCCGCGCTGCGCGACGAGCGCGTCGAACGCGCGTCCCGGCAGGCGCGTATCGAGGCGCGCCTTCAGCTCGCCGCGCATCCGCTTGATGCGCGTGCGCACCTGCGCGACTTCGTCTTCCCAGCGCGCGCGCAGCACGTCGTCGTTCAGCACCGTCGACACGAGCTGCGCACCGAACAGCGGCGGGCTCGAATAGGTACGTCGCACGCCGGCCTGCAACTGGCTCAGCACCGTCGCGGCCTCGCCGTCGTTCGCGCAGACGATCGACAACCCGCCGACGCGCTCGCCGTACAGCGAGAAGTTCTTCGAGAACGAGTTGCCGACGATCGCCGGCAGCCCCGCATCGACGATCGTGCGCACGGCCCATGCGTCGTCGGCCAGACCGTCGCCGAAACCCTGGTACGCCATGTCGAGGAACGGAATCAGCCCGCGCCGCGCGAGCACGTCGATCACCGCGCGCCATGCATCGCGGTCGAGGTCGAGCCCTGTCGGATTGTGGCAGCACGGCTGCAGCAGCACGACACTGCGCGCCGGCAACGCATCGAGCGTCGCGAGCATCGCGTCGACGCGGATGTCGTTGCGCGCAGCGTCGTAGTACGGATACGTATGCACGTCGAGGCCGGCCGCCGAGAAGATCACGCGATGGTTGTCCCACGTCGGGTCGCTGATCCAGATCGCGCTGTCGGGGAAATAGCGCTTCACGAATTCCGCACCGAGCCGGATCGCGCCCGATCCGCCGAGCGTCTGCAGCGTCGCGATGCGCCCTTCCGCGAGCGCCGCGCAATCGTCGCCGAACACGAGACGCTGCACGCCCTGTCGATACGCGGCGAGCCCTTCCATCGGCAGATACGTGTGCGGCGCACCGGCTTCGCGCACGCGCCCGGCCGCGATGCGCGTGCTGTCGAGCACCGGAATCCGGCCCGCGTCGTCGTAGTAGAGGCCGATGCTCAGGTTGACCTTATGCGGATGCGCGTCCTGCTGGAACGCCTGGAACAGCGACAGGATCGGATCGCCCGGATAGGCGGGAATGTGTTCGTACATGGCGGAATGACGGTAAAGATTGAAGGCGGCGGCACGACCGGCGACATCGCGTTGCGTCGGGCCGTGCGGTCGAGGCATGGGGGCGCATGTTATCGAGGACGAAATAGAATGAGCTTCATTTTTCGATGACGAACCGGCCCGATTGCAGTAGAGTCTGCGATTCCCATCTTAAAATTCACCGGATTCTGCGAAATGGCTCTGGATCGAACCGACATGCGAATCCTCCGGCACCTCGAACGTGACGGACGCATCAGCAATCAGGACCTCGCGAACGCGGTCGCGCTGTCGCCGTCGGCGTGCCTGCGGCGCGTGAAGCTGCTCGAGGAACGCGGTGCCATTTCGGGGTATCGCTGCACGATCGAGCCGAAGAAGGTCGGCGTCGCGTTCGAGGCGCTCGTGCATGTGTCGATGCGGCCGGACGTGCCTGAGTGGCACGACCGGTTCGTCGAGGCGATCCAGCAGTGGCCGGAAGTCATCGCGGCGCAGATCGTGACGGGCGGATCGAACTACGTGCTGACGGTTCGCGCGCGCGACCTCGATCACTACTCGGACTTCGTGATCAACCGGCTGCACCGCGCGGCGGGCGTGATGTCGATCAATTCGAGCATCGTGCTCGCGACGCTCAAGCGCGACGGTTCGATCCTCGATCTCGTCGAGCCGTCGACGGCCGGCTGACCGATCGTTGCGCGGGCCTGAAAAAAATTTGCAGAAAGGGCTTTACGAACCCCAAAAGCTCTGACATAATTTCAGCTTCTTTGGGCGGTTAGCTCAGCGGTAGAGCACTGCCTTCACACGGCAGGGGTCACTGGTTCGATCCCAGTACCGCCCACCAAAGAATTCGCCGCTTGTGGCAACGCGTTAAACGCTGGATCGAGCAGTTCTTTCCGGCGCCAGCGCAAAGCCACTAGGCAAAGAAAAAGCCCTGCACTCGCAGGGCTTTTTTTTTTCGTTCGTCGAGGCATGCCACACGCGGCAATTGCCCGCCCGCCATTGGCGACTGATAATCCACCCGATAAGACCAACAGACGGGGCTGACATGAGCAGCAAAGACGATGGCACGGCCTTGGGCATGGTGCTCATTGCCGGGGTAGTCGCATGGGGACTACACGCGGGATGGTTCTACCAGACCGGACAGCAATGGTTCGATAGCTGTTGGGCATCCATCAATTCGAAGAACCCACCCGCGACTGCAGCAGAGGCGACAGCTTGGATGCAATGCGAGCCGCAGACCAAGAAAGCCTTGTTTGATGCGGGTTACGTATTCGGCGGCAATCCAGAGTACGCAGTGACGCCCGAGCTAAAAGCCGTAGAAGCCGCTTGTCCGAGCAATTACAGCGACATACCGATGAGCGGGGTGCAGGTCATGGCGGTTGACCTGCTGACGAAGGACGGCGGGCCGCGATGGCTCGACAAATTCATGCCGCCCGATCAGATGATCGTTCGCGCGTTCAACAAGCGCTGGCCCAACTGTAGCGCCGCGCGGGCAGCCAACGGATTCCCCACGATCGTACAGAAGGCAGACGGCAAATTTGGATGGTCGGGGCCATGCAAGCCCTGCGAGGCTGAAAACGCGGCGATGGGAAAATAACGCAAGGCCGCACGATCCAACGGGACAGCGGACAGAGAATAACCTGCGACAAGGGGGGCATCATGCCAGGAATCGAAACACTTTCGGACAAGCTGATAAGCGCAATCGTAACGGGTGTAATCGGCTTCCTGTTTTGGGCTATCCAGCGCAGGCTGGAACCGGGAGCAAAGCTGGGCTGGTGGATACCGCATGACTTTCTGTTTTCGCTCCCGATACCCCCAAACCCATTGCGCATCCAAACCTCCACATTGACGGTGCAGAATCTTGGGCGCAAGGCCGCCGAGGACGTACAGATAATGCACCAGACCAAGGTGGATCATTTCCAGCTTCACCCACGCCGCGACTACGCAGAAACGGTAGCGGCGGATGGGACCCATACCATCAACGTCGGTTCGCTGGGGGCAAAGGAGTGGCTACAACTTCAGGTACTGAGCCATGCCACACCCCCTGTCTTGGTCGGCATCCGCTCAAAGGATGGCCCCGCCAAAAATGTCCGCTTTCACATCGTGCGGAAATTCCCCAAGCCCGTGGAAGTGCTGCTCGGCGTTTCCGCGTTGCTCGGCGGGTTTGCGATCCTATATTGGATCGTGCGGGCCGTGCTTTTTATCTCCCGCGCGAACGGGATGCTCTGACACTGCGCACTATTGCAAAAAAGAATCGCTCTAGCTGTTGCTGCATCCCCGTCAATCTGGCCACTGTTGCCGGGAATGCTTCACGTTCAGAATCTCGACCACGTCTGCATCAATGCTGTACACGACAATGTAGTTGTGATGCACCACCATCTCTCGCGTTCCTGATACGCGCCCCGCTCGGTACAGTCTCGGGCGAACCCTCAACCCCTCCGCCTTTTCACGAATCATATGCACCAGGGCTAATGCAGCATCCGGATCGTCCTCCCCGATAAACTCCAAGATACACAACAGATCTTCCTCGGCCAACGGCCGCCACTTAAGTCTTAGCACGCTTTCCCTTTCTCATCGCTTCGACACGGGCCAGAGCCTTTTTCATCACGTCCTCATGCTCGATGCTCGGGCGCGGGTCGTCGATCGACGCCTGCACTTGCTCGCGCAACCATTTGTCATAGGCCGCCGCATTCGCGTGCGTCTGCTTCATCGCCGCTGCACGGTCCGGACGGCCTGAACGCTCGATCTCGACCTCATCCGGTCGCCATGCTTCGAGCGAGAAACGCCCCGACTGCAACCCAAGCTCGCGGATCACCTCAAGCGCCTTGACGGGGTTCCGGAACGCACGCGGCCGACGATTGTTCGACGTGACCAGCACAGCCGTTCCGGCCGTCCGTGTCTCCAGCTCGACGTAAAATGAACCGCCCTCAGCCTTGAGGACAGCCGACAGGACACCGCCCGCGTGTGCTGCGGCAGCAGCCTGAGACACATCTAACGTTTTCATGGCACAACCTTTAGAAGATAACGGCACGATCTATAATACATCGTGCCACAGTCAATAGCACTCAGCCCCCATTATTTGACGTAAAACCTCATCCAGTCGTCACCGCCTCACGCCTAGGCGTGCAGCGTCCGCACCGCCTCGCGCCCCATATGCGGGGCCAGATGCGCGTACCGCTCCGTCACCGTTATCGACGAGTGCCCGAGCAAATCCTTCACGACGTACAGCGACACGCCCGCCATGACGAGCCAAGAGGCGAAGGTGTGGCGCAAGTCGTGCACCCTGAAATCGTCGATCCCCGCACGAACGCACGCGGCGCGGAAACCCTTCTGAATCGTCGTCATCCGACCGCCCGACGCCACCGCGAACACCCACGGCGAACGAGGCTCCGTTACCCGCACCCATTCACGCTGATCCCTCAAAGCCGCCATCGCTTCATCGTTCAGCGGCACAACGCGGCGTTTGCCGTTCTTCGTATCACCCGGCTCCAGCGACAAAACCGCTCGATCAAAATCCACTCGCGACCATTCAAGTTTCAACAGTTCGTTTTTGCGGCAACCGGTATGCAAAGCAAGCCGAATGAAGTTTGGCAAATGCGGTCGACGTGCGAAGCGTGAAGCACATATCACCAGCGCATCGGCGTCCTGCCGACTAATCCAACGAACCCTAGCCGCCCCGGACGACATAGCAAGCCTAATGACGGGATTCGGCAAATCCGGCCGATCATATTCCAATCGCACAAAATTGATGGCCGCAGAAAAGACACGCAGTTCGCGCTGTATTGTCGATTCAAGCACACCATCCGCCTGCCTAACAGCAATGTACCGCCTCACATCGACCCGCTTCAGCGCGCACAAATCTCTGTCCGCGAAGTACGGCCGGAGCCGCTTCAATGCGTATAGCTCGCGCTGCCTGCTTCGATTATTTTTCGACGCGAGGTATACGTCTATTACTTCTTCGAATGTCATCCACCAGCCCTCTCACGCCGTTGAACTCCAATAATATCGACGTTTAAGCCCGCAACGCGAATCAATAATTAATTAACAATATTGATTCTAATTTTCTCGTGTCGATAACCAGAACACCCCTAACTCATGCCGCCAAAATGCCTGACAACGATCCAATGTCGCACCCGCTCGCAATGCCGCATTAAATGCAGTCTTCAACGCCTCGGCAGGATCATTCGACGTGATGTGATCAATCGGCATGACTTCCGGGACGACCACGCCGCGGCTCGTCCAGTACCGCTTTTCGTTCAGCGCATGCTCCGCGAAATCCTTGGTGATGTACTTCGCGAGATAGGCCGCGAGCTTGTGCCGCAGCCCCTTTTCCTTGAACGGGTTCCGCACGTTGACTTGGCCGTTGCCGACGCCCACGATGCTTTGCCAGATCGAGCGCAGCACGCGATAGTTCTGACGGCCCTTGACGGCGACGTGCAGGTGCCATGCGCCGCGCTTCTGACGTTCCGGCGTCGCCACATATTGGAAGCTAGAGAGCTTCGACAGGCGACGGCGCAGCGCGTCGAAATCACGCTTCAGGCGGGCTTTGTCTTGCATGTTCTCGCGGTACGTCAACGTGATCATTCGATCCGCTCCAATCGCTTTACAGCGGAGCCGCACCTGTTGCTTGGCGCGTTTCGCTGCGTCCATCAGGTTCGATTCGCTGTTCTCCGACTCGCCGCGCTTCGCCTTAGGCATCGCATTCAACGACAGCGCGCCCATGTACCGATCGAACCGCGTCGCCGTCACTTCGACCTGACCGTCGCCAAAATTCCGGCCACGGATCACCCACTCTCTACGAAACGGCGAGAAGTCGCCTATACTTGCGTCGTGCATTGCAACTTGTCCTTGTAATGCGCTGTTTCACCAAGCCCTGACCGTTGCCGCGTTCAGGGCTTTTCTTTTTTCTGAACTGCCTTTCTGTCCTTGCTCCGCCTCGCTCGATGCCGGCGTCCGTGTCCCGTATCCCGTATCCGTTAAGTGTCCCTGATACAAGTTTAGGGGCCGCGGGGGGCGCGGGCCCCCCCCCGCCCGACCGGTTGCGTTGGGCCGCCCCCCCCCCCCAAAACACCCCCCACCAACCGCCCACCCCCACCCCCCACCCACTACACAGCCC
>NZ_JBNCAB010000138.1:0-11108 GCF_049805555.1 Burkholderia sp. DN3021
TCTTGTGGCGTCGGCTGCGCGGTTGAAGCGCCCGCCCAGCCCATCAGAAAAACGAGTATCGCCAATGATGCACCCTTGTGCCTCAACAGAGGCACATAGGCGCCATCATTCAGGCTACCTTTATTATTTTCAAATTCCGCCCAAATAGCCACACCTCCTCCCATTTAGCACCAGCGGATTCTTTCCATTTCGATGCACATACGATTTATAGATTTCCCGCAATCTCCAAAAATCAAGCATCTTGTCCGGATACACACCGTAGCTACGCGAACCGTGGCGTACGGCATCGCGCATGCGAATCGAAAGCATCAACACAACAGATCTCACAGTGCAGATGCAGACGATCACACCGACCTACTTAATACGCCATCAAAAAACACTTTTCTTATAATTCGCCACACCGACAATGATAAATTGACTATTTATCGCTATATTTTCAATAGTCGATATCCGCGTTTCGCCACAAAACTCAGGCAGTATCCATCCACTCCAGTCAAATCGAGTTTTTGACGGATTCGCGAGACATGCACCACCACCGTCCGCCACAATACCTCTTCCGCATCAACACGCCCCCATGCCCATTCCATCAGTGCTTCGTTCGAAACAATTGATGATTGATTACGAAACATAAACAAGGCAATCTTGAATTCCTTGGGCGTCAGCTTGACAGCCTTACCATGTCTCCAAACTCGTCTCGATTGCACATCAAATATGTATGCACCATACGATTCACGCTGCGAAGTGATTTCGCTCGTATGGCCACGACGCACGAGTGCGTCGACCCTAGCCACCAAAACACTCGCACCGATCGGCCAGATTTCAACAATATCAGCCCCAGACTCCATCATTGAAACAGCTTGATAGTTGGACGCCCCACCCACGACCAACACTGGTACACGATGCGTCTGCTTGTTTTGTCTAATCTGAGACAGTGCTTTGTCGCCCCCCCCCTCAGTTGTTTCACTACCCAGGACGATCACGTCACTGGGTTGAGTACTTTGGTCGTGAATCAATTCTCGGACAGACACATATTGCTGACATGTCAAGGCAGCATCACACAGAATGCGCTCGACAAAACAAGCCCGCTCAATGTTGAGGTCCAGAATCGCTATGCGCGATCGATGCGATCGCATCTCGGACTGCTTTAACATACCGTCGTATTCAGTTCGTTCACTTGATATTAGAGACATGCATCCTCCTTAATACATGGATACATCCATCCTAAAACCCAATACGTACCGCAACCTTATAGCGACGATTTCGCCTATTCGGTGGACTACTCCATCCATCGATTTTGCCGCCACATAAACCAATAAACAACGCAGCACAACGCATCGTCACCTCCGTGTATCTCGGAATATCCGAATGACGCGCCGCTTCGATCGATGCATCGTCATGGCATCGCGATAGAATCTTTCGCGCTCACACTGAGCGTTAGCACTTCTCAATCCATTTCAGGCCAAGTCCTTGCTTCTGATCATGCTCCAGTCTTCCTGGAGTGATCCGCGCCGCTCCCTCGGCGCCCTCATGAACAAATTCCGCCCAGACGTTCGGATCAAGCCAAGTTCCATTACGCCGCCCGCGGCCGCTCCCCAACAAGCACGGGGTAATACAAGCCCGCCGCGCATGCGCCAACAAGCGGTGCAACCCAAAACAGCCACAACTGGCTAACAGCCGCCTCCCCGATGAAAAAAGCCGGTGCGGTCGAACGCGCCGGATTGACCGAGGTGTTGGTGACTGGAATCGAAATCAGGTGAATCAATGCCAAGCACGAACTGATCGCGATCGGCGCAAATCGACGGGGCGCATGAGAATCTGTTGCCCCCAGAATCACAAGAAGAAAGAATCCAGTCAGCACGGCCTCACATACAAAGGCGGCCAACATCGAATAGTGTCCAGGCGAACGGTCGTCATACCCATTGGTGGCAAAACCGCTACCAACGAGATCGAAGTTCGGATGTCCAGTGGCGATGATCCACAAGACCAAGGCGCCACATCCCGCACCCAGAAGCTGCGCCATCACGTATGGAATGACATCGCGCGCCGGAAAACGCCCGGCAATGCTCAGACCAACCGTCACGGCCGGATTCAAATGGCAGCCGGACACGTGGCCGATCGCATACGCCATGGTCAGCACTGACAAACCAAACGCGAGCGATACGCCAGCGAATCCAATCCCCAGCGACGGATAAGCTGCAGCAAGGACTGCACTGCCGCATCCGGCCAATACCAGCCACATGGTTCCTAGCAGTTCTGCCGCAAAGCGTTGTTGCAGTGACATGTTGTCCCTTGAAATGGATTGAGCTGCTTAAAACCCACTGAAGCAATCCAACGATCTGGTCGCGACTATCCCAAGCATTTGAAATCCAGTCTTGCACGCCGCTTCGAACGATCAATCGTGCTGCGAGCTACTTTCCTGCTCCCCGCTCTCCTTCGGCTCTGGCGTGTCTTTCGCGCCAGGCTGCTCTTCATGTGAAGGCAGGCGATAGGTATCTCTATTCGAATCGTTCAGCCATTTCGGCCGCCGCCCGCGTCCCGACCACGTGGCGCCCGTGAGAGGATCCCAATACTTTGCCTGTGGCTTCTTGCGTCTCACACCGCTTACGATTTCGCGTAACTCGGTAGCGTTAATGCCAAACTCCACAATGAGTTTTCCAATCTCTCGTATGGCAGTATGGCGCTCCGCTTTACGCATCCTTTCAATTTCCTCGTCAAGCTTCGCGCGCATCGAGATCAATTCTCGGTATTCTTTCACTTTCTCTTCCATTCGATATTCTCCTGTATCACGCTTGCTTTTCGCAGGCCATCAGGCATCGAGACTGATTTGATCATCACCTGTGCCGTACCCGTTCTAGACAAATCCAACTGCTCAGCGGCGGCCATCGATAAATCGATGATTCGATCGCGCACATACGGGCCGCGGTCATTAATTCGAACAAGCACCGAGCGACCACTCACCAGGTGCGTAACGCGCACGTGCGTTCCCAATGGCAATGTTCGATGAGCTGCTGTCAGTGCATACATGTTGAAGCGCTCGCCGTTTGCCGTACGGCGCCCATGAAACGGCTTGCCGTACCAGGACGCCATACCGAGCTGGACAACTTCGTCGCTCGATCGCCTCGGTCGACTGGATAAGCCTTCAGACTCTGTAACATGGCTTTCTCCAGCATTAGGTTGTATGGCCACACTGAATTGCTTGTCCACATCGGTCCTGGCGTTCGGTAACACCGTCACCAATTGATCTTTCATCGCAGCATCCGGTGTTAATTCACACGCTGTCAGTACACTGCACACCAATACACAGACGAGCCAGGTCAAAAATGTGCATTTCATTTATGGACTTCGTCCGGACACACCGTCATGAGCGCGTGACGACAGCGTTCACGCACAAACGCCTCAAGTACATAACCTGATGGCGACTTCTGATTGCCTAGCGCCCTGACCACTGTCATTTGGGTACCTTCAGCCAACCATACCGGCTCGCATTCGCCTAACACGTACGCTTGGCGCGCGCTGGACAAACGAAGTACATCACCTTGTTCAAGCTTCATTACTGCACGTTTAGATTGAATTTATCGATAGCTTCATCAACTGATAGAGAAAAAACCCGATCATGGGTATCGCCAAAGCCAGAAATACATTTTCTGCAGCTGACATCCTGTCGAGCCAAACTTGTTGGCCGCTCTCTTTGAGAAGGTGGATATGATTCATTCGCTCGCCCTCTATTTATCTATACAGTCCGTTCGTCACATCGAATGACAACACTCGGCCACCTTCGCCAGGTCTACCGCGACGCGTTGCAAAACAGGATTCCATTGACCGTACGATGTCTGCCGATAGAGTTTGATTGACGGGTACCATGGGCTATCCTCGCGTCCAAGCATCCAGACCCAGTGCGGATTTACGTCCAGCAGCAGCCATGTCGGTATGCCCAGCCCCCCGGCAAGATGTGCGACAGAAGTGCATACGGTGATGACTAGATCGAGGTTTTTGAGATAGGCCGCCGTATCATCGAACGTGGCAAATTCCGCGGTATGATCTGTAATCGGCAAACCGACTCGCCTTATGGACTGGACGTCGTCTTGCGCATCTTTTTGCAGACTGAAGAACTTAACGCCTTCGATGCCCGCGTATGCTTGCGCGTATGCAACCGGATTTACCGATCGCATCGGATTGCGCTGATGCGTGCGACTGCCGGACCACACCAGCCCGACCTTCATCCCGCGCGAGCCGGTCAAACGTTCTCGCCATGCCTCCACCCGCTCCGCATCGGCCGTCAAATACCGATGGCACATAGGCAAGTCCTCAAGACCCGCACCAAGCCATAGCGGCAAGCTGGCCAGTGGCACCTGCCAATCTCCAGTCGGGAACGTCTTCGGGTCCTGGGTTGCCACAATCGGTGTCACGATGCCGGCCAAGCTGCGCTGGAGCAAAGGTTGCAACTCGGGGTACGTGCAGTAGACCAGCGTGCCGCCCTCCCGCTTGATGCGCTCGGCCAGTGGCCGCACAAACCGGACAAATTGCAGCACATCACCACGGCCCTGCTCACCCCACACCACGAGCGTCTTGCCTTTTAAGGGCTGACCTTCCCACGACGGGATGGGCAAATCGGGATAGCGATTTCGCAATTCGCGTGAACCGTGCCAGCGGGCTTCATGGTTGGCCAGGCCTGAGGCGTATTCGCCCCGCATCAACTGCAACATCGCCAGAGCCCATGTAGTCGTCGCATCGGGCGACAGGCTGTGAGCACGCTTGATCGACGCCCAGGCCCGGTCCCATTCCTGCAACTCTTTCAATACATTCGCGTGGGCCTGAAGGGCAATCGAATAGTCCGGCTGAAGCGCCAAAGCCCGCTCAACCGCGATCAGTGCCGCAGCAAGCTCGCCGTTCAGGCGCAGCACCGTCGAGTAGTTCGTCCACGCCATCACATTGCGTGGATCATCGACCAGTGCTCGCTTAAGCAGTTGGCGTGCCTGCACCATATCCTCTCGCTCCAGATACAGTGCACCAAGATTGTTGGCAAGCATGGGTCGATCGGGATTCAGCCGTACGCAACGCTCATAGGACACCAGGGCCGGTGCGTACTCGCCCCTGACGTGCTGGATATACCCGCGCCAGAACCACCCCTCACTGCTTCCTGGAGCACACACACAGTGCACCTGCATGATCTCGTCCGCGCGTGCGTGATCGCCGAGATGCACCAACAACTCCACCCACTCGATCACCCATGCCTCGCCGTGGCAACCTTCCTGCCAAGCTCGGCCAAACCAGTCGCTGGCGGCCGGCAGTTCACCCGCCGCAATCGCCTGACGCGCACACTCGACCAATGCCTGAACGTGATGTTCGTCATGTTCCAGCGCGCGTGCCAACATTGCCTTCGCTTCCTGACCTCGCCCACGGAGCATTAGTACGCGTGCAATCAGGACCAGTTCATGAGGATCCTTCGATTCCGCGGCTCGGCGCGCATCCAACATCATGGCGGCACCCACCACATCATTTCGCTCCAGTGCGATATCCACCGCTTCCAAATGAAGGTTGCGTTTCATCTATCGGATTCCCATTCATGGATCCAGTTGACCGAGCCGCTCTACAACCATCTATCGCATCGCGACAGGCAGCAATAGTGCCGCCGAGTCCGGCGGCATGCGCCCTCAATTACCGCAGCGCCTCGAGCGTGAGCTCGACTCGACGATTCAATGCGCGTCCTTGCGCCGTCGCATTTGAGGTCGCCGGATTGGCTGCACCATGACCCTTCACCACGTATTCCCGTGCGTCCAGCCCATGTGACTTCAAGTACCCTGCAACCATCTGTGCGCGACGCTGGGACAGCACCTGGTTCTGCGCAGCAGAGCCTCGCGAATCGGTGTAACCGTCGACCGTCACACGGTCGAACTTCATCCCGTTTGCCTCTTCCAGCAGCTTGTCGAGCTTTTCCTGGCCTGCTTGGCGCAGCGTCGCCTTGTTCGTATCAAACAACGCGTCCCCACCCAGCGATACCTTTTGCGGCGGCATCACCACCGGCGCAGGCGCCGGGGTTTGCACGACCGGTTGCGCGACCGGCTTCGGCGGTTCGACAGGTGCACCACATTGGAACACCAGCGCGTTCGTATCCGGCTTGCCTTGGGTGCGCGAACCAAGCGGCGCATAGTCTTCCAGCGAATACACCGGTTTGCCCTTGGCGTACTTGTCGCAGATCTCCTTGGCCTTCGTGAAACAAGTATTGCGACCTTCGAAGATCCCATAACAGGTCACTTCGTACGCAGCAGGCCCGTCCACCCGAGCAACCGAGCGAGCCGTAAAGGTCGGCCCGCTCGACAGACAGCCGGCCAGAACCGAAGCAGCACCAAGCGCCAGCAGTAGATTGATTGCCTTCATTATTTAAACTCCTGTTCTAATTTAATTAGTAATCCTTTTTGACGTGGCTATATCCACATCCTCGAGACAGCGCTAACATCGCACCCATGAGCACACGCCCGGACACATCGAGCATTCATATGCCCGGGCAGGTCATTCGCTTACCACTGGTACGACATGCCGCCACCGTAAGTTTGGCCACCGCTACTCAACCCAACGCCCGCCTTCAGTTTCAGGTTCTCCGTCAGGCGCGCGCTCACACCAATCGCTGTTGCGACGCGACCCTGGAAGCTTGCGGCACCCACCCCCACCGCAATCGACTTACTCAGATCGACTTCAGGAATCATGGTCAATGCCGTCGCCGCCGCAATCCCGGAATACGCGTGTTTGGCCACGTCACCGATTGCCTTGTTGGTATCCGCAATACGCCGGTCGGTATAGCTATTGGCCTGCCCCACACCCGCGGCTACCGCGTTGTTTACCTGCTGGAGATTCGTCGCATCAGTGGGGTTCACCCCTGCGGCGATATTGGTCAGGCGTCGCTCGTTGCCCGGTGTGCCGAACGAGGCCGTGTTCGGGTCAGTTGCCACCGAGCCCGCGCCAATCGCTACCGAATTGGTACCCGTCGCAGTCGCATCCTTACCGAGCGCCACACTCCGATCGCCCGATGCCACGGCACCACCGCCGCCCGCCATGGCACCTTGACCACTCGCCTGCGACGGCGCCGCATTCGGATCGTTGACCTTGTAGTAGTTCGTGTTGCCGGAGTTCACGTTGTTCAGCGTCGTCGACAGATTCGACACGCTCGTCGACAGTGACGCGACGTTGCTGTTCGTCGTGCTCAGCCCCGTTGACAGCGAACCGACGTTGCTGTTTGTGGCGTTAAGACTCGTGGACAGCGAACCAAGCCCCGTCGACAGCGACGCGACGTTGCTGTTCGTCGTGCTCAGCCCAGTCGACAGCGAGCCCAGTCCCGTCGAAGTCGACGTCGACAACGAGGATAACTGACCGAAGTTGACCGCGTCGGTGGGAGCCGTGCCGGCTGCAACGTTGGTCAGCCTGACAGGGGTCGTCGCGCCGACGCCGCCGAGGGTCACCGAGTTACGCAACGGGCTGTCGTATTGAACAGCGTTAGCAACACCCGTCGACAGCGACGCAATATTGCTATTTACCGTGCTCAGCCCCGTCGACAGCGAACCGACGTTGCTGTTCGTCGTGCTCAACCCCGTCGACAACGAGCTAATCCCCGTCGACGTCGACGTCGACAGCGTATTGATTGCTGTCACCGCTGCATTGAGTTGCGAGCCGTTAATTGCGTCCGTGCTCGTCGTCGACACTCGACCCGCCGCAACGTTTGTAACGGTACGCGGCGTACCGGTCGCACCTACGCTCACCGTACTAGCCGCATTCGTGCCACTAAACGTGTAGGATTGCCCACCGATTGTTGCGCTGGGCGTATTTACCACCGCCGATGTCACTGATCCAGCGCCTAGCGCCACAGCACCTGCGTTGCTACTAACGGCGTTCGGACCAATCGCGACCGAATTCTCCTGCGATGCCGTTGCGGAGGTCCCAAACGCCTGTGCGTAATTTGCTGACGCTGTGGCATTCACACCAACTGCCTGTGCCCCGCCCGTCCCGTTCAAGCCAGTAGAAGCAGTTGCATACGATCCCAACGCCTGATTCCAGCCATCGGTCACACTCTGCGCCGTCCCGGCTCTCGACCGTTCGCCAATAGCAGTGTTTAAATTACCGTAGCCATATGCAATGTTTGAGCCTCCTAAATATGATATCGCGCCCAAATCGTTGCTGCCAAATTCACCACTATTAACCGCTAAAGGGTACATTCCAGTACAAGTAACTGCATTATTTCCCGTCGTCCCCGGCGATGTCCCGCCCCATGCGAACGAGCACGCATTAGCCCTATCAAACGGCATCGCCACAAGGCCAATCGCACACAACATATAAGCAATTCTGCTAAGCCTGACTCTATTGTCAGACATACTGCCACCTAAAATTCTAGACGCCCCCTTGCCGTGTGCTCGATCAACTTCCGAAGCCGCCACAAACGCGCCCAACGCTTTGTTCCAAATTGTTCGATAGATTTTGTTCATCTTTGAAATCCTTATTAATTAATATAAACCAATTATGTTAATAGTTATCCTAACTAATAAACCGTAACTCCGGACCGCAATTCACCCTCACTTCACACTATTCAGCTTCCGATCGATTACCTCAACAAATTCTGCAAGGCCCGGCCCTGCTGGTACCCGCGGCAATACATCCTTCGCCGCAATCCACCTGCGAATGCAGTCTTGTCGACTTCATGCTCACCGTCCGTACCCGCCTCGCCTCGCCACGCAATCGCCGACGCCGCGCCGTAAAATCCCGCAACGATGCCCGCGTCATACGCCTCCCGTGCCTGTGCACGACACTTTCCTTCCAAGTAGTAGTCGATCAGCAAGCCTGCCGATTGCCGTAGCCGCTCCATCAGTCGCTCGACATCGGCTGCATTACCGATTTCCTCGCCAACCGCTGACTGCCTCACCAGCCAGAATTGAACAATGCTCGACAACACCTCTGCGTCTTGCCTCATCGCACCCTCCTATCCAATGCGTCACCCGCCTTCATCCAGATCAAAATTGTCGACTGCCCCCCGCTCACCGTGACAGCCCGACCGTCGTTCGCCCGTCCATGCTCAGAGCGTTGCCCGGTCGACGAAACGCGCCAATTGATCAACCTCGCGCTCGAGCGTGCCCAACCATCCCAGCCTTGGGAGCAACCGCTCACCGCCCACCCAACTGCCTTGCACCCATTGCGCTCCGGCATCTCGAGCGACCTGCCATGCGACATCGCACTCAATCCCATCCACCACCACGCAAGGCGCCATATCTCGCGCCAAGGCCACTAAGCCCGCGACGCGTCGGGCCTGCTTCGCAGTGAGCCCCGACAGTAGCGATTCATCCAGCTTGATGATGTCGGGCGCGTCGATCTCCATCGCCGTCTGCACGCCATATCGGACACCGAACCCGTCAATGACCACACGACACCCGGCCGCCCGCAGCGCCTTGCGAATCGCGCGCCCCGTACCCGGCACCAGCACAGCCGTCTCCTGGATCTCGAACACCAGTCGTCGCGCGATCTCGGGACGTCGCGCCAACTCATCGAGAACCGGCTCCCACCAAGCCAGATCACTCATACCAGACGGCGAGAGATTGATACCCAGACATAAAGACGCCCCGCTACTGAGTAACGCCATCGCGCGACGCACAACGAGTGCATCTATACGCGCCGTAATGCCCAGCTGATGCAGATAGGGGGTGAAGTGATTCGGCAGCAATAGCAGCCCGTCGGCCAGGCGCAGGCGTGCCTGGCATTCTCGGTACAGGGTCGTGCTGGATTGCTGCAGTCTGACAATTGGTTGACACGCCAACTCGATGGCACCACGGTGGATCGCTTGCGAAATCTCCGCCGCGCCCACGGCTTCTCGCCGGAGCCTGTGTCGCATGAAGGGCCGCATCGACGTCCCCCGCCCCTTGCAATTCGACCCGAAGGTTTCCTCGATTTTCATGGTCAATTACCCCGTCCGCACGGCAACGATTTCATTCGTTTTTGCGACCACCTTGGCCCGCCATCGGACCCCTGAGAAAAAGGGTCCTTTGTATCAAAGTAGTTTTTAAGCGTATCGTCCTAGGCGGGACGGGGCTCTGCGGGGGGTAGGAGCGGCCGGACAAAAGGGACCCCTTTTGTCCAGTACAATTCGATCCGCATTTTCCAGAATTCACTTTGCTTAACATTCCGTCGTTTTCGTGCAATTTTCCAAATCATCCGCCCCCCAAAAGTACGAGCTGACAAGCCGGATCGGAACGGCAATATATAGAGTCAGACCCTTATTTAATGTGGATTTGCACACCGGCCTTTGCCCGATGCCTGCCCGCACGCCATCCCCTTCCCATCTAGGTATTCCACCATCCGCCGCCATGCTCATGCATTCGTCTTCGATATCTGTCGACCCACCGCCCCCGTGGCGGCCCTGCCCGTCCACCCTGTCGCACCGTTGCACAAGCGGATGTCCGGCCAAACACAAGGGCAAGCAGTGAAAATCGGATACGCGCGTGTTTCAACAGATGAGCAAGATCTTGCGCTGCAGATTGATGCCCTGACCGAGGCCGGCTGCCAACAGATTTTTACCGACCATGGCATCTCCGGCTCGGAGTTCCAGCGCCCCGGTCTCGAGAACGCCTTGACCGAGTTGTCCATCAACGACACGCTGGTGGTCTGGCGGCTCGACCGACTCGGCCGCTCCCTCGGCAAACTGGTCGAGCTCATCAGTCACCTCGGACATCGGGAAATCAATTTCCATTCGTTGAGCGAGTCCATCAACACTGACTCCGCCGGCGGCATGCTGGTCTTTCATATGATGGCCGCGCTAGCGGAATTCGAACAACGGCTGATCAGCGAGCGAACACGTGCCGGGATTGCCGCGGCGCGAGCGCGCGGTCGGCACATTGGACGCAAGCCGGCCCTCACCGCGGCGCAACGATCACTCGCCATCACGATGCTCGAAACCAACCCGATCAGTGAAGTCGCTCGTACCTTCGGCGTTCACCCCCGAACCGTGAGGCGACTTCAGATTCAAAGCCAATCAAATACCCAGTCATCTGTAAGCACTCGATCAGCACCGTAGCGTAGGTCGACGACGACGGGGAGTCGCGATGCTATCGGATGGGCACGACGTGAGCAGTAGACGGCAG
>NZ_JBNCAB010000139.1:0-10824 GCF_049805555.1 Burkholderia sp. DN3021
CGCCGGAGAAGCCGCCCGCGAGCCGTTCGCGCAGGTGCCGCACGAGCGCGCGCACCGCGCTCGGCACGACCGGGCTGTACGGACGGATCGCGAAGATGTGGTCGCCGAACGCGCCCGACGGCCGCCAGCCGTCGAGCAGCGCGACGAGCCGGCCGGCGTCGAGATCGCGCCGCGCGCTGAAATCGGGCAGCAGCGCGATGCCGAGCCCGCCGAGCGCGGCCTCGCGCATCGCCTCGCTG
Organism: Burkholderia sp. DN3021; assembly: GCF_049805555.1. Classification (NCBI taxonomy): domain Bacteria; kingdom Pseudomonadati; phylum Pseudomonadota; class Betaproteobacteria; order Burkholderiales; family Burkholderiaceae; genus Burkholderia; species Burkholderia sp. DN3021. Next base: position 240 of record NZ_JBNCAB010000139.1, read on the forward strand.
TTGTTCGCCGCGAAACTGCCGCGCACCGGCACGCTCACGCGCTGGCGGCGCCGGCCGTCCGGCTCGAAGCTCCACACGGCCGGTTCGTTGTCGCGCAGGTAACACAGGCAGCTGTGATCGACGAGTTCGCTCGGGTGCCGCGGCGCGCCGCGCGCGTCGAGGTAGTCGCGGCTCGCGACGAGCAGCGAGCGCGTGTCGCACAGCTTCCACGCGACGTGGGTCTGCGGCGCGGTGGTCGTATGGCGGATCGCGAGGTCGAAGCCTTCCTGCGTCAGCGAATGCAGCCGGTCCGACAGGTCGAGCTCGATGTGCACGCCCGGATGCTGCCGCAGGAAATCGGGCAGGTGCGGCACGACCTGCTGGCGCCCGAGCGCGACCGGCGCCGTCACGCGCAGCAGGCCGCGCGGTTCGCCGGCCAGGTCCTTCACGCGCGCGAAATGCTGCCCGATCGACTCGAACGCGTCGCGCGTGCTATCGACGAGCGTCTGGCCCGCATCGGTGAGCCGCACGCTGCGCGTCGTGCGGCGCACGAGCGGCACGCCGACCGCCTTCTCGAGATCGGCAATGCGCTGGCTCATCGCGGCCTTGCTGATGCCGAGCCGCTGCGCGGCGGCCGTGAAACTGCCGGTCGCGGCCAGCACCGTCAGCGAATGGATATGCGGCCAGAGCGCCTGGACATTTTGCTGATTCATTCGTCGATTATTCAGAATTCTGAACAGTGAATCAAGTTTCGCGGCCTTCTCCCGCGCTGCCGGTTTCCCTAGACTAGGTTCCGTTCCCCCCCTCATCCCCAGGAGACACGATGAATCCGGTTCCCGCGTACACGTCCGACGCCGACGTCGGCCACTATGTCGACGGCGCGCCCGTCGCCGGCCGCAGCGGCCGCTTCCAGGACGTCCTCAACCCGGCGCTCGGCCGCGCGGTGCGCCGCGTGGCGCTTGCCGACGACAGCGAAGTGCAGCGGGCCGTCGCTTCGGCCAACGCCGCGTTCCCGGCCTGGGCCGAGACGCCGCCGATCCGTCGCGCGCGCGTGCTGCACCGCTTCCTGCAGCTGATGAACGAGCACCGCGACACGCTCGCGGCAATCATCACGGCCGAGCACGGCAAGGTGTTTTCCGACGCGCAGGGCGAAGTCGCGCGCGGCATCGATATCGTCGAATTCGCATGCGGCGTGCCGCAGCTGCTGAAGGGAGACTTCACCGACCAGGTCAGCACCGGCATCGACAACTGGACGATGCGCCAGCCGCTCGGCGTGGTCGCGGGCATCACGCCGTTCAACTTCCCGTGCATGGTGCCGTGCTGGATGTTCCCGGTCGCGATCGCGACGGGCAACACGTTCGTGCTGAAGCCGAGCGAGCGCGATCCGTCGGCGGCGCTGTTCATCGCCGACCTGCTCACGCAGGCCGGGCTGCCGGCCGGCGTGTTCAACGTCGTGCAGGGCGACAAGGGCGCGGTCGACGCCTTGCTCGACCACCCGGACGTGCAGGCCGTCAGCTTCGTCGGCTCGACGCCGATCGCGGCCTATGTGCAGCAGCGCGCGGTGCAGTCGGGCAAGCGCGTGCAGGCGCTCGGCGGCGCGAAGAACCATCTGGTCGTGATGCCCGATGCGAACCTCGAGCAGGCGGTCGACGCGCTGATCGGCGCCGCGTACGGCTCGGCCGGCGAGCGCTGCATGGCGATCAGCATCGCGGTGCTGGTCGGCGACGTGGCCGACCGGATCGTGCCGGCAGTCGCCGAGCGCGCACGCAAGCTGGTGATCGGCGACGGCATGCAACCGGAAGTCGAGATGGGCCCGATCGTCACCGGCGAAGCGCTGAAGCGCATCGAAGGCTATATCGAGCAAGGCGTGAGCGAAGGCGCGCAACTGGTGGTCGACGGGCGCGGGCTGCGCGTGCCGGGCCGCGAGGCAGGCTTCTTCACCGGCGGCACGCTGTTCGATCACGTGACGCCCGACATGCGGATCTACAAGGAAGAAATCTTCGGGCCCGTGCTCGGCTGCGTGCGCGTGAAGGATTTCGGCGAAGCGGTCGACCTGATCAACGCGCACGAATTCGGCAACGGCGTGTCGTGCTTCACGAGCGACGGCGGCATCGCGCGCGAATTCGCGCGGCGCATCCAGGTCGGGATGGTCGGCATCAACGTGCCGATTCCGGTGCCGATGGCGTGGCACGGCTTCGGCGGCTGGAAGAAGAGCCTGTTCGGCGACATGCACGCGTACGGCGAGGAAGGCGTGCGCTTCTACACGCGCCAGAAGTCGGTGATGCAGCGCTGGTCGTCGAGCATCGGCAAGGGTGCCGAATTCGCGATGCCGACCGCGAAGTAAGAAGCCGGCCGGTGCGCCGCCCGCCTGACCGATCGGCGGGCGGTGCGCCGGCAGAAGGCGTCAGCCGGCCTTCTTGCCGTGCGCACCGTCGGCGGTCGGCAGGTACGACAGTTCGAGCCGGTACGCGAGCGCGACGAACAGGCTCTGCGCGAGGCCCATCGTGGCCGTCAGCGCACGGAACCCGAACGTCTCGCTGTCCTGCACCATCAGCGTCACCTCGGCCTCCCGCGCGAGCGGGCTCATCCGGCTGTCGGTGATCGCGATCAGGCGCGCGCCGCGCTGCACGGCCTGCTGCGCGACCTGCACGGTCTCGTCCGCATACGGCATGAACGAGACGACGATCATCACGTCGCCGTTGCGCACCGACCGGATCTGCCCGAGATGCATGCTGCCGAGCGCGCTGAACAGCCCGATGCGCTTGTCGGTGTGCTGCAGCGCGTAGTCGAGATACACCGCGATCGGAAATGCGCGCCGCGAGCCGGCGATCCAGATCGCCTGCGTGTCGGCGAGCAGCTCGACGGCTTGCGCGAGCGCCTGCGGGTCGAGCGTCTGCCGCAACTGCTGCATCCCGGCAATGCTGCCCTTGATGAATTCGTCGGCGATCTGCTCGGGCTGCAGGCTCGACGAGCCCGATTCGATCACGTCGCGCAGCCGCAGGTTGTATGCGCGCCCCGGCGCGATCTGCTGCGCGAGCCCTTCGCGGAACAGCCGCTGCATCTCGGAGAAGCCGGAGAAGCCGAAATGCTTCGCGAAGCGCACGACGGCCGACGGCTGGACGCCGCACGCTTCCGCGAGCGACTGGATGCCTTCCAGGCCCAGCTGGTCCCGATGCGTTTCCACGTGGCGCGCAATGACCTTCAGGCGATTGCTGAGGCTGTCGTATTCCTGCGTCAGGTGCTGCAGGAACTGCTCGACGGTGGCGGGAGGTTTCTCGGATGAACTCATCGGATAGCGCGAAGTTGACGGCCCCGCTGCGCGCGCAATGCTGACGGACGCGGCCCGAGGCTCACCTGGATACATGCATGAAGGGCGAATTTAATCACGTTTGCGGCACGGCCCGCGCCGCGCGTTTCGCTCCCACGCGCTCGATCATCACCTGCACACGCTCCACGGCAAGACTGGAAACGATTGTCCAACGCTCTCGCGGCGTCGTAAAGATTAGGGCGTCTACCGAGACTATCGACGCCGACGGCCGGCGCGAAGCGGCGCGCAGTGCGCCGCATCCGGCCTGCCCTGCTCAGCGATAGTCGACCCATACGCCGCCCGCGTCGGCGGAACGCACGCAGTTCTCGACCCATCGGACGCCCTCGACGCCCGCGTGGACGTCCGGAAAGCGGATGCCCTTCAGCGCCGCGGCGTCGCCGCGATCGGCCGCGTCCATCGCGAACGCGAAGCGCGCATAGAGATTCGACCAGGCCTCGAACAGCCCTTCCGGATGCCCGGCGCCGATGCGATCCTCGCGCAACGCATTCGGATGCAGGTAACCCATCCCGCGATCGAGCACCTGCGCGGGCTGCCCCTGCACTTCGTAGCGCAACTGGTTCGGATGCTCGTCCCACCATTCGACGCTCGCCTTCGAACCGATCACCCTCACCTTCTGGCTGTGCATCGAACCCGCGTTCACCGCGCTCGACCACACGTAGCCGATCGCGCCCGTGTCGTATTCCATGATCGTGAACGCGTTGTCCTCGAGCGGCGCGCGGCTCTTCACGAAGCTCTGCCGCGAACACATCAGCCGCCGGATCTTCAGCTCGGGCGCCATCACCTCGGAGATGTACAGCGGATGCGTGCCGATGTCGCCGAGCACGTAGCTCGGACCCGCGAATTTCGGGTCGACGCGCCAGCGCGCGGCCGCGCTCGCGGCCTCGACACCTTCGCTGTGGAAGCCGTGCGCAAACTGCATCTGCACGATGCGGATCTCGCCGAGATCGCCGCGCGCGATCATCTCGCGCGCCTGTTCGATCATCTGGTGACCCGAATAGCCGTATGCGACGCCGACGATCCGGTTCTTCTCGACCGACAGGCGCTGCAGCGTCTCGGCCTCGTCGGTCGTGAAGCACAGCGGCTTCTCGCAGACCACGTGCAGCCCCGCATTCAGCGCGGCGCGGCAGATCTCGAAGTGCGTATTGTTCGGCGTCGCGATCGACACCGCTCGAATGCCGTCCGGGCGGCGCGCCTCGGCGTCGAACATCGTCGCGTAGTCGGGATAACAGCGCTCGGCCGCGACGCCGAGCTTCACGCCGAACTGGCGGCCGCGTTCGGGATCGATGTCGAACGCGCCGGCGACCAGCTCGAAGCTGCCGTCGCGCAGCGCGGCCGACCGGTGGCTGTAGCCGATCTGGCTGCCGAGCCCGCCGCCGACCATGCCCCAGCGAATCGAATGTCCAAGCAGAATCTGTCCGTCAATCATGGTGGTGTTCCTGGTCCGTGTTCAGGGTTTCGGTAGTGCGGGTGTTCATGCGAAGCCGGCCGACGCGAGAAACGCGCGGCTCGCGGCGACGTCGCGCAGGCTCGTGCCCGCATTGCGCGGATCGCGCTCCTGCTCGATCGTGATGTAGCCCGCGTAGCCGATGTCGTCGAGCGCGCGCCGGATCGACCGGTAGTCGAGCACGCCGGCGCCGATCGGGCACATCACGCCGCGCGCGCATGCGGCGAAGAACGCGATGTGCTCGCCCATCACCGCGTCGTACACGGCCTTGTCGATGTCCTTGAAATGCACGTAGTCGACGCGCGCCGCATGGCGGCGCAGCCAGGCCTCCGGGTCCATGCCCGAGTAGTACAGGTGGCCCGTATCGAGACAAAGGCCGACCGTGTCGGCCGGAAGATCGGCGACGATCCGGTCGATTTCGTCCGCGAACTCGATGTAGCCGCCCGCATGCGGATGGATCACCGCGCGCACGCCGAACTCGTCGCGCGCGATCGTCGCGATCTGCCGGATGTGCTCGACCATCCGCGCCCAGCGTTCGCCGGACAGCCGCGGCGCGCGATCGGCGTGGCCGGCCGCGTAATCGCGTTCTTCATGCCCCCAGTCCATCACGACCAGGTACGGCGCCGCGTGGCGCTGCCCGTCCTGCGTCGGCGGCTTCGGCAGCCGCGAGATCAGCGCGCAGATCTCGCGCGTCTGGCGCAGCAGATTCGGCAGGTTCTCCGGCGACACGAGATCGTCGAAGATCGTGCCGGCGGTGATGCTCAGGCGCTGCCGCTCGAGCTCGGCGCTCACCACGTCGAGTTCGAGCGGGATATAGCCGTACGGCCCGAGCTCGATGCCCGAGTAGCCGGCCTGCGCGGCCTCGGCGAGCACGTGCCGCCACGGCGGCAGATGCGGGTTCTTCACGTCGTCGACGCCCCAGCAGCACGGTGCGCAACCCATCTTCATCGTCATGTCGGTCAGTCCGTCAGGTAAGCGGCGCGCGGCCGCACGAGTCGTGGCGACGCGGCCACGGTTCAGCCGCGGTAGAACGCGGGGCGCTCGGCCATCGCGATCGGTTCGACCGCGCCGCTCTTTTGCGCCCGCACGCACGCGTCGGCAGCAACCGCCGCCGCATAGCCGTCCCATGCCGACGGGCCGGTCAGCGCACCCTGCCGCACGCCGTCGATGAACGCCTGCAGCTCGACGTCGTACGACGCGATGAAGCGCTCCTTCCAGTCGGTCATGATGTCGACCGATTGCCGCGCCGCGCGCTTGAGGTCCACGGCCGGCGGATCGGGCAGCTTCGCGATGCCCTGCTCGCCGACCACCTCGCACTGGATGTCATACCCGTACTGGCAGTTCACGAAGATCTCAACGTCGATGCGCACGCCGCTCGCGGTTTCCAGCAGCACGATCTGCGGATCGGCGAGATGTGCCGACGCATGGCGCGTCTTCTTCGGATAAACGACCTGCGCGCTTGCGTAATCCTCGCCGAGCAGCCAGCGCAGCACGTCGAGCTCGTGGATCAGCGTGTCGGTGATCGCCATGTCGGTCGTGTAGCGCTCGCCGACCGACTGGTTCCGGTGCGCGCAATGCAGCATCAGCGGCGCGCCGATCTCGCCGCTGTCGATCACGCGCTTCAGCGCGCGATAGCCTTCGTCGTACGGCCGCATGAAGCCCACCTGCACGAGCCGCTTGCCGTGCGCGACTTCCGCCTCGACGATCCGCATGCAGCCGTCGGCCGTGACGGCGAGCGGTTTTTCGCAGAACACGGGCTTGCCGTGCGCGATCGCGTCGAGCACGAACGCTTCGTGGGTCGGCCCCCACGACGTGACGAGCACGGCCTGCACGTCGGCGGCCGCGACCACTTCATGGCCGTCGCCGTAGATCTCGGCATCGAGCCCGTATTTCGTCACCGCATCGCGCGCCTGCTGCGGATCGATGTCGTTGACGGCCACGACGCGCGCGCCGGACAGCGTGCGGGTCAATCTGCGGATATGGTCCTGGCCGATCGCGCCGCAGCCGATCACGCCGATTTGCAAGGTCATCCGGGAGTCTCCAGTCGTTTCATCAGCGGCGCGGCCCGTGCCGCGCCGGTCGGTAATCGTTCAGCGCGCCGTGCGATCGAAATGACGATCGACGTAGCGCTGGATCGTGTCGCGCATGTAGCGCGACGATGCCTCGGCGCGGTCCTCCCACGCGAACACGCACGACGACATCACGCCGTCGAAGCCCGCGGCGCCGAGCGCGCGGAAAAACACGTCCCAGTCGATCTCGCCCTGCCCGATGTCGAGATGCTGGTGCACGCGGATCTGGTTCGAGCCCGGCGGGTTCACGATGTAGCGAAGCTGGCTGCTCTTGCGGTGGTCGAAGGTGTCGGCCACGCGCACGTGCGTGAGGATCGGCGCGGCCTGCGCGATCATCGCGGCCATGTCGTCGCCGTAGTAGAACGTGTGCGGCGCGATATACGACAGCTTCAGCGACGGCGAGCCGAGGTTCGTCACGATGTCGATCGCCGGCTGCAGCTGCTCGATCCAGTCCTCCGGATGCGGCTCGACCGACAGCACGATGCCCTCGCGTTCGAGCATCGGCAGCAGCTCGTCCATCGACCGGAACCACGCGGCTTCGCACAGCTCCTTCGGGTTCGCGCCCGGCCGCTCGCCGACCGAGCGCTCCGGCGACGCGCCGCGCCCGAATTCCGACACCATCAGCTCGCACTCCATCTCGACCGCGACCTCGATCGCCTTCTTCCAGCAGCGCACGGCCCATTGACGCTCGTCCTCGAACGGACTAGCCCAGCGGTACATCGGCTGCAGCGACGCGAGGCCGACGCCGCTCGCGCGCATCGCCTGGCGAAACGCGGCCATGCGCTCGCGCGTTGCGCGCGGCATCACCCACCAGTCGAGGAAGTCGCTGCGCGGCGACAGCTCGATCTGGTCGTAGCCGAGCTCGGCCACCGCGTGCGGCAGCCGGTCGAGCGGCAGGTGGCGAATCATGTACGGGTCCAGTGCGATCTTCATCAGGGTTCCTTGGCAATATCGGATTCCGGTCGGACAGGCAGGGTCAGCGACGCTTCTTCTTGTTGCGATACTGGTCGGCGATCACGGCCGCGACGATGATCGCGCCCTTGACCATCTCCTGGTAATACGCGTCGATGCGGATGAACGTGAAGCCCGACGTCATCACGCCGAGGATCAGCACGCCGATCACGGTGCCCGTCACGCGGCCGAGGCCGCCCGACAGCGACGTGCCGCCGATCACGACCGCGGCGATCGCATCGAGCTCGTACATCACGCCCATGCCCGACTGGCCGGAGATCGCGCGCGCGGCCGTCACGGTGCCGGCGATCCCGCTCAGCAGGCCCGCGATCGCATAGACGAAGACCAGGTGACGCGTGACGTTGATGCCCGACACGACGGCCGCGTGACGGTTCGCGCCGATCGCATAGGTGTACTTGCCGAAGCGCGTGTAGCGCAGCACGACGTGGAAGATCGCGGCGATCACGAGAAAGATGATCACCGGATTGGCGCCCGCGCCGATGGCCGCGAACGGGTCGGTCAGCATCGACACAGGCATCCCGTTGGTGAACCACTTCGCGAACCCGCGTGCGGCGACCATCGTGCCGAGCGTCGCGATGAACGGCGGAATGCCCGTCATCGCGATCAGCGAGCCGTTCAGCAGGCCGACCAGCAGCCCGACGCACACGCCGGCCAGCACCGGCCAGATGATAGGCAGGTCGGTCAGGTGCGGGAACACCGCGCGCGGGAAGTCGGACACCTGCGCGAGGCTCGCCGACACGACGGCGGCAGCCGCCACGACCGACCCCGACGACAGGTCGATCCCGCTGGTGATGATCACGAGGTTCACGCCGACCGCGATGATGCCGATCACGGCCATCTGCAGCACGATGATCTCGAGCCGCTCGGCGTTGAACAGGAAGCTCTGGCCGACGACGATCCAGCCGACGATCTCGAAGAACAGGCTGATGCCGACCAGCACGAGAAAGATGCTCAGCTCGGGCGGCCACTTCGTGTGCCGCGCCTTGATTGTCATGGTCTGCGCGTCCGCGACCGGATTCAGGTTGCCCATTTCAGTTGTCTCCAATCTTGTTTCGGCTCAACGCGACGCGAGATCCATGATGCGGACCTGGTCGGCGTCCTTGCGTTCGACGATGCCGGTCATGCGCCCTTCGTGCATCACCATCACGCGGTCGCTCATCCCCAGCACCTCCGGCATCTCCGACGAGATCATCAGCACCGCGACGCCCTTGCCGGCGAGCGCGCTGACGAGCCGGTGGATCTCGGCCTTCGCGCCGACGTCGATGCCGCGCGTCGGTTCGTCGAGGATCAGGATGCGCGGCTGCGTGAGCAGCCAGCGGCCGATCAGTACCTTCTGCTGGTTGCCGCCCGACAGGTTCTGGATTTCCTCGTGCAGCCCGGGCGATTTCACGCGCAGCATCCGGCTCATTTCCTCGCAGTCGCGCTTCAACTGCGCCTGCTGCACGAAATTGAACCTCACGTAGCGGTTGCTGAGCACCGCCGCTTCCATGTTCGCGAGCAGGTCGAGATTCAGGAAGCAGCCGCTGTCCTTGCGGTCCTCGGTCAGGAACGCCATCCCGTGCTTCATCGCCTGCGCGGGCGTCGCGATCCGCACCGGCTTGCCGTCGATCCGGATCTCGCCCGACGTGGCCGGCACGACGCCGAACAGCGCCTCCGCGACGTTCGAGCGCCCCGAGCCGACCAGGCCCGCGACGCCGAGGATCTCGCCCGCGCGCAGCTCGAAGCTCACGTCGCGGAACACGCCGTCGACGCCGAGGTTCTTCACCGACAGCACGACGTCGCCGATCGGCACCTCTTCCTTCGGGAACATCTGCGTGATCTCGCGCCCGACCATCATGCGGATGATGTCGTCGCGCGTGACGTCGCTCGACGCATGCGTGCCGATGTACTTGCCGTCGCGGAACACCGAGAACTCGTCGGCGATCTCGAACAGCTCGTTCATCTTGTGCGTGATGTAGACGATGCCCTTGCCCTGCTCGCGCAGCTGGCGAATGATCCGGAACAGGTGCGTGACTTCCTTGTCGGTCAGCGCCGACGTCGGCTCGTCCATGATCAGCACGTCCGAGTCGAACGACACGGCCTTCGCGATCTCGACCATCTGCCGGCTCGCGACCGTCAGCGTGCGCACGTCGGTTTCCGGATCGATGTCGATCGACAGCCGCTCGAACAGCGCGGCCGTGCGGCGGCGCAACTCCGCGTGATCGATCAGGCCGAAACGGTTCTTCGGTTCGCGGCGGATCCAGATGTTCTCCGCGACCGTCATGTACGGCATCAGGTTGAGTTCCTGGTGGATCATCGCGATCCCGCGGTTGAGCGCATCGAGCGGGCCGTTCAGCACGACGGGTTCGCCGTTGATCAGGATCTCGCCCTGATCGGGCGTGTAGACGCCCGCGATGATCTTCATCAGCGTCGACTTGCCCGCGCCGTTCTCGCCCATCAGCGCATGGACGGTGCCGCGGCGCACGCGGAACTGCACGCCGTCGAGCGCGACGACGCCGGGAAAGGACTTGCCGACGCCGCGCACCTCGAGCACGCAGTCGGCCGCGGCAGAAGCCGGCGAACCGGACGATCCGGATGCGCCGGGCGATCCTCCGGATGAAGCGGCCGGCGCGTCGACGCCGGCCATCGGGCGCGCGATCCTGGCTGTAAACATGGACGTTCCTCGACAAGTCGCGGGGGGGGGGGGCGGGGGGGGGGGGGGCCCGGGGCCGCCGCAACCCCCGCGGGGGGGGGGGGGGGGGGGGGGTTGTGGTGGGGGGGGCCCCCGTCACCGCCCCCCACCCCACCCACCGG
>NZ_JBNCAB010000140.1:0-10438 GCF_049805555.1 Burkholderia sp. DN3021
GCGTGCGGCGGCGCGCGCTTCGGCGGCCTCGCGTTCGCGGCGCTGGCGGGCGAGCCGGAGGTCATGGCGTTCGCGCGCGGCATCGGCCTGTTCCTGCGACCACGCGTCCCAGCCCGTGCGATCGCCGGTCACGGGCAGCATCGCGATGCAGTCGACGGGGCATGGCGGCACGCACAGGTCGCAGCCCGTGCAGAGCGACTCGACGATCGTATGCATCTGCTTCGGTGCGCCGACGATCGCGTCGACCGGGCATGCCTGCATGCACAGCGTGCAGCCGATGCACAGGTTTTCGTCGATGAATGCGACGGCGCGCGGGTGCTCGCTGCCGTTGACGGGGTTCAGCGGAATCACCGGCTTGCCGAGCAGGCCGGCGAGGCGCGCGATGCCTTCGGCGCCGCCGGGCGGACACTGGTTGTAGTTCGCATCGCCGGCGGCGATTGCCTCGGCATACGGGCGGCAGCCGTTATAGCCGCACTTCGTGCATTGCGTCTGGGGAAGCAGATCTTCGATACGATCCGCGAGTGTTTTGGAGTCGGTCACGGTGACAACGGGCGCAGCGGCGCCGAATGGCTCTCGGCCGCACGGGGCGCGGCCGGAAAGGTTTGCCAAAGCTTGATTATCGCCGATTTCCCGCATTGCGCTGGACGCCGTCTGTGCGCATAATCGAACCGCTTTTTTGCAGGGGCTCAGCAGGAGGGCGGCCGCACGCGGCGCGCCCGTTCCACGGCGGCCGGCGCCGAGGCGGTGGGGGTGCCGGTCCGGATCACGCGGCTCACATAGCAAAACGCCACCATGAATCAGCCAAAAATCAAAAGAGATCCTGAAGGTACGCGCCGTCGCATCCTGATGGCGGCAGCCGAAGAGTTCGCAAGTGGAGGGCTGTTCGGCGCACGCGTCGACCAGATCGCGCGCCGGGCCGAAACCAACGAGCGCATGCTCTATTACTACTTCGGCAGCAAGGAGCAGCTGTTTACAGCCGTGCTCGAACATGCGTTCTCCGCGCTGACCGAGGCCGAGCGCGTGCTCGATCTCGACGGCGTCGCGCCGGTCGAAGCCGTCACGCGGCTCGCGCATTTCGTTTGGGACTACTACCGCGACCACCCGGAGCTGCTCAGGCTCATCAACAACGAGAACCTGCACGAAGCGCGCTACCTGCACAAGTCGACGCGGATCCGCGAGATGATGTCGCCGATCGTCGCAAAGCTCGGCAACGTGCTGACGCGCGGCCAGAAGGCCGGGCTGTTCCGCAGCGACGTCGATCCGCTGCGTTTCTACGTGACGCTGTCGGGGCTCGGCTACTACATCGTGTCGAACCGCTTCACGCTCGCCGCGACGCTCGGTCGCGACTTCACCGACACCGACGAGCGCGCGGAAATGGTCCGGATGAACACCGAGGTGCTGCTCGCGTATCTGCTGCGGCGCTGACGCGCCGACCAGCGCCCGCCGGATGCAAAAACGCCGCCGTGCGCAGGCAACGGCGGCGTTTTTTCGTCGGAACGCGGTGCGTCAGGCGGCCTTGCGCGTGCGTACAGTTTTTGCGCGCGGGCTGCTGCCGGCACGTTTCGCCGCCGGTGCGGCCTTGGCGGGCGCGGCGGCCGTGACCGTTGCCTTCTCGCGCGTGCGCTTCGCCGTGGTGGCACGTGTCGTTTCGGCTTGCGCGTTGCCGGCCGGCACGGCCGCGAGCGTCGCGGCCGCCGGTGCGACGGGCTGCACCTTCGTCGCGCCGGGCTTCGGTTCCGGCGCATGCTCGCGGATGAAGTCGCGCAGCTGCGGGTAGATGATCGTGCGCCAGCGGCGGCCCGAGAAGATCCCGTAGTGACCGCACTTCTCGGCGGTCAGGCTGCGGCGCTGGTCCTGCGGGATGCCCGTGCACAGTTCGTGCGCGACGTGCGTCTGGCCGCTGCCCGAGATGTCGTCGAGTTCGCCCTCGATCGTCATCAGCGCGGTGTGCCTGATGTCCTGCGGTCGCACACGCTCGCCTTCGACATCCCACGTGCCTTCGGCCAGCCGGAATTCCTGGAACACGATACGGATCGTCTCGAGGTAATACTCGGCGGCCATGTCGAGCACCGCGTTGTATTCGTCGTAGAAGCGGCGGTGCGCTTCGGCGTCGTCCTCGTCGCCGCGCAGCAGGCTCTGGTAGAAATCCCAGTGCGATTGCGCGTGCCGTTCCGGGTTCATTGCGACGAAACCCGTGTGCTGCAGGAAGCCCGGATACACGTGGCGGCCTTCGCCCGGATAGTTCGCGGGCACCGTGTGGATCACGTTGTTCTCGAACCACGAGGTCGAATGCTGCGTCGCGAGCGAGTTCACCGACGTCGGGCTGCGGCGCGCGTCGATCGGGCCGCCCATCATCGTCATCGTGAGCGGCGTGTCCTCGCCGCGGCTCGCCATCAGCGAGATCGCCGCGAGCACCGGCACCGTCGGCTGGCATACCGAGATCACGTGCAGGTTGCGCGCGCCGATGTGACGGATGAACTCCTGGATGTACGCGACGTAGTCGTGCAGGTGGAACGGGCCGGTCTCGACCGGCACCATCCGCGCGTCGATCCAGTCGGTAATGTAGACCTTGTGATCCTGCAACAGCGTGCGCACCGTGTCGCGCAGCAGCGTCGAGTGGTGGCCCGACAGCGGCGCGCAGACCAGCACGACCGGCTCGTCCTTCAACTGCGTGACGGCGTCGGCGTCGTCCGAATAGCGCTTGAAACGCAGCAGCCGGCAGAACGGCTTCTCGACGATCGTCTGCTCGACGATCGGGATGTTGTGGCCGTCCTTGACGATCTGGTGAAGGTTGAATTCGGGCTTCTCGTAATCCTTGCCGAGCCGGTACATCAGTTCGTACGCGGCGGCCATCCGCGTCGCGCCCGGCATCAGCGAGAACGGGCTGGACGGATTGGCGAACGACTTGGAGGCGGCCTGGGCCCAGGCCGTGAGCGGGCTCAGCATCGCCCGCTGGAATTCGTGCAGTTGGTAAAGCATGCAGACTACTCCCGCGTGGGGGACGGTGCGCAAGGGCGGCGTGGGGCGTCGCGGCGTGCCGTGGGGGTCAGCGGCCGGCCATGTTGCACTGCGGCCGGTCAATCGTGTCGATCATATCGGACAACCATGAATGTTGCAATGCAACATTTCCGCGATTTTTCATCAAAATTTTGCGATTTGACGTTCTCTGAAAAAGCTGCCCGCGCCTCGTTCAGCGCCCCGTGGCCATCGCCGGTGCGGGCTGGCCGGCCGCGCGCGCCATTGCGTCTTCGTGGTGCATCAGGTTCATCGCGGTATGCACGAGCGCCACGTGCGAGAACGCCTGCGGGAAGTTGCCGACGAGCCGCCCGGCAACCGGGTCGTACTCTTCCGCGAGCAGCCCGAGATCGTTCGACAGCGAGAGCAGCCGGCTGAACAGGCGGTGCGCGTCGTCGATCCGGCCGAGCAGCGCGTAGTTGTCGACCAGCCAGAAGCTGCACGCGAGAAACGTGCCTTCGCCGGGCGGCAGGCCGTCGTCGTATTCGGTCGTGCGGTAGCGCATCACGAGCCCGTCGTGCAGCAATTCCCGCTCGATCGCTTCGACCGTGCCGACGACGCGCGGGTCTTCCGGCGGCAGGAAGCCGAGCAGCGGCATCAGCAGCACGCTCGCGTCGAGTTCGTCGCTGCCGTAGCTCTGCGCGAACGCCTGCTTGTCTTTGTGCCACGCGTTGTCGCATACGTCGGCATGGATCCGCTCGCGCAGCGCGCGCCAGCGGTCGAGCGAGCCGGGCAGCCGGAACATTTCCGCAGACTTGATCGCGCGGTCGAACGCAACCCACGCCATCACCTTCGAGAACGTGAAATGACGGCGGCCGCCGCGCGTTTCCCAGACCCCCTCGTCGGGTTCCTGCCAGATCTTCTCGAGATGGTCGAGCAGCGCGCACTGCACGGACCAGACCGTGTCGTCGGCCTGCAGCCCGCCCACGCGCGCGAGGTGCAGCGCGGCCATCACCTCGCCGAACACGTCGAGCTGGAGCTGGTTCGCGGCGCCGTTGCCGATGCGTACGGGCTTCGAGTCCTGATAGCCGGGCAGCCAGTCGAGTTCCATTTCCGGCAGCCGGCGTTCGCCGGCGATCCCGTACATGATCTGGATCTGCTCGGGCGAGCCGGCCATCACGCGGCCGAGCCACGTGCGCCATGCGCGCGCCTCGTCGTAGTAGCCGCCGCGCATCAGCGCGAGCAGCGTGATCGTCGCGTCGCGCAGCCAGCAGTAGCGATAGTCCCAGTTGCGGTTGCCGCCGATCTTCTCGGGCAGCGACGTGGTCGGCGCCGCGACGATACCGCCGGTCGGCTCGTACGCGAGCGCCTTCAGCGTGATCAGCGAACGGCGCACGGCGGCCGCGTAGCGGCCCTGCACCTGGCAGCGGCCCGACCATTCGAGCCAGTAGTTCTCGGTGCGCGCGAGCATCGACAGCGGGTCGCGCGCGGGCGGCAGCCGCATGTGCGATGCCGCGTAGCTGAGCGAGAACGGCACGCGTTCGTCGGCGCTCACCGTGAATTCCGCAATCGTATGAAGGTTCTTGCCGGCGAGCGGCACCGGCGTGCGCAGCACGACGGTGTCGGGGCCGGCGATCGCCTTCATGCCGTCCTCGCGGGTCAGTTGCGTGACCCACGGGACCGAGAAGCCGTAGTCGAAGCGCAACACGAGCTCCATGCGCATCTTCATCGTGCCGTGGCGGCCGACGACGATCCGCACGAGTTCGGACCAGCCATTGCCGGGCGGCATGAAGTCGATCACGGTGACGGCGCCGTCGGCGCTTTCGTAGTCGGTTTCGAGAACCAGCGTGTCGCCGCGATAGCGGCGGGTCGTGTGCGTGATCGCGGCGTCGGCGGCCGGCGCGAGCAGCCAGCGGCCGTGCTCGGGCGTGCCGACGAGCGCCGCGAAGCAGGCGCCCGAATCGAAGCGGGGCCAGCACAGCCAGTCGACGGAGCCGTCTTTTGCGATCAGCGCGGCGGTGTGGCCGTCGCCGACGAGGGCGTAGTCTTCGATCAGGGCGGGCATGGGCAGGCGATCCTTGGTTTCGAGTTCACAATGCGGACGGCGGCGCCCGGGCTTCACGTGCCGGCGCTGCGCCCCGTATACTCGGCCGGGCGGCGGAGCGCGTGAATGGCCGGCGTTTCGTCCTATCTCAACACTTGAAGCGACTCGATGCAAGGAGGATTCAATGCCCAACCGTTTACGCGAGCATGACGCACGCGCTTCGACACGACGGTTCCCGCTTAGGCTCGCTCGCTGGATGAAAGGTTTCGCGATCGTGCTTTCCCTGTCCGCGACCCACGCATTTGCGCAGCAATCGCCCGCCCCGGCCGACGGCGTCTACAACCTGCTCGTCGGCACCTATACGGGTGGCGGCAGCGACGGGATCTACGTTTATCGCTTCGATACGAAAACCGGCAGCGTCGCGCCGGTGTCGTCGGCGAAGACCGTGAATCCGTCATATCTGTTGCCGAGCCGCGACGGTCGCACCGTCTACGCGGTCAACGAATTGCCCGGCGACGACGGGCCGGCGACGCAGCGCGGCGGCGTCAGCGCGTTCCGCTTCGACGCGAAGACGGGCGCGCTGACCTTCATCGACCGCGTGTCGTCGGAGGGGAACGATCCTTGCTATCTCGCGCTGTCGCCGGACGGCAAGTACCTCGTGACGGCCAACTATTCGGTTGCATCGGATCCGGGCGGCAGCTTCGCGGTGTTCCCGCTGCGCGACGACGGCGCGGTCGGCCAGGCCGTGCTGGCCGTGCACCATGAGGGCACGGGGCCCGTGAAGGGCCGCCAGGACGGCGCGCACGTGCACTCGACGGTGTTTTCGCCGGACGGCCGTTACCTGTTCGTGCAGGATCTCGGCGCGGACAAGCTCTACGGCTACCGCTACACGGTGGACGGCAGCCGCGGGCTGATCAGCCCGACCGACACGCGCTACACGACGGTGAAGGCCGGTTCGGGCCCGCGTCACATGGTGTTCGGCGCCGACGGCCGGTTCGCGTACGTGACGAGCGAGCTGAACGCGTCGGTCGA
The DNA here is from genome assembly GCF_049805555.1 of Burkholderia sp. DN3021. NCBI lineage: Bacteria > Pseudomonadati > Pseudomonadota > Betaproteobacteria > Burkholderiales > Burkholderiaceae > Burkholderia > Burkholderia sp. DN3021. The sequence continues at coordinate 6,032 of NZ_JBNCAB010000140.1, forward strand.
GGTGTTCGGCTACCACGACGGCAAGCTGACGCCGGTCGAGACGGTGCCGATGACGGCGCCGGGCTTCAAGGGCAAGGTCGGCGGCGGCGCGATTCATCTGTCGCCGGACGGCCGCTTCCTGTATGCGAGCAACCGCGGCGACGCGAACGACATCGTGATCTACGCGGTGAACCGGGCCGACGGCCGGCTGAAGCACGTCGGCCGCCAGTCGAGCCTCGGCAGGACGCCGCGCGAGTTCCTGATCGATCCGACCGGCAAGTGGCTGATCGTCGGCAACCAGGACAGCGATACGTTCTACGTGTTCAGCCGCGATGCCGAAACGGGGCAGCTCGGCGCGAATCCGCAGAAGGTCGCGGTCGGCAAGCCGGTCGACTTCAAGCTGGTGCCGGCGCTGTAAATGACGAAGGGCGCTGCCGATGCAGCGCCCTTTGTGTTCCGGGGCGGCCGGTTTCGCGGTGCGTCCGCGCCGGCCGATCGCGGCCGGGCGGCCGCCTTGCTCAGTCGGCCGCGGCCGGCACGAGCACCTCGCGGCTGCCGTTGATGCCCATCGCCGATACGAGCCCGGCCGCCTCCATCTGCTCGACGAGGCGCGCGGCGCGGTTGTAGCCGATGCGCAACTGCCGCTGCACCGACGAGATCGACGCGCGCCGCGTGCGCACGACGAACGCGACGGCTTCGTCGTACAGCGGATCGGCTTCCGCGTCCGGCGCTTCGCCGAACAGGTCCTGCGTCGCGCCGTCGGCGGCCGGGCCGTCGAGAATCCCTTCCTCGTACTGAGGTTCGCCGAACTGCTTCAGGTACTCGACGATCCGGTGCACTTCCTCGTCGGCGACGAACGCGCCGTGCACGCGCTGCGGGTAACCGGTGCCCGGCGGCAGGAACAGCATGTCGCCCATCCCGAGCAGCGATTCGGCGCCCATCTGGTCGAGGATCGTGCGCGAGTCGATCTTCGACGACACCTGGAACGCGACGCGCGTCGGGATGTTCGCCTTGATCAGACCGGTGATCACGTCGACGGACGGACGCTGCGTCGCGAGGATCAGGTGGATGCCGGCCGCGCGCGCCTTCTGCGCGAGGCGCGCGATCAGCTCTTCGATCTTCTTGCCGGCGACCATCATCAGGTCGGCCAGCTCGTCGATCACGACGACGATCAGCGGCAGCTTCGACAGCGGCTCGGGATCCTCGGGCGTCAGCGAGAACGGGTTGCCGATCTTCTTTTCCTTCGCTTCCGCGTCGCGGATCTTCTGGTTGAAGCCCGCAAGGTTGCGCACGCCGACGGCCGACATCAGCCGGTAGCGCTTTTCCATTTCGCCGACGCACCAGTTCAGCGCGTTTGCCGCGAGCTTCATGTCGGTGACGACCGGCGCGAGCAGGTGCGGGATGCCTTCGTAGACCGACAGTTCCAGCATCTTCGGGTCGATCATGATGAGCCGCACGTCTTCGGGCGTCGCCTTGTACAGCAGCGACAGGATCATCGCGTTGATCGCGACCGACTTGCCCGAGCCCGTCGTGCCGGCGACGAGCATGTGCGGCGCCTTCGCGAGATCGGTCACGACCGGGTGGCCGGTGATGTCCTTGCCCATCGCGATCGTCAGTTGCGACGGCGAATGCTGGTACTCGCGCGCGGCAAGGATTTCCGACAGGCGGATCATCTGGCGCTTCGCGTTCGGCAGTTCGAGGCCCATGCAGGTCTTGCCGGGGATCGTCTCGACGACGCGGATCGACGTGAGGCCGAGGCCGCGCGACAGGTCCTTCATCAGGCCGACGATCTGGCTGCCGCGCACGCCGAGCGCGGGCTCGATCTCGAAGCGCGTGATCACGGGGCCGGCCGACGCGCCGACGACCGTCACCGGCACCTTGAATTCCTGCAGCCGCTGCTCGATCACCTGGGCCGTCTGCGCGAGGTGTTCCTCGGTGATCATTTCGACGTCGTCGGACGCGGGCTCGAGCAGGTCGAGCGTCGGCAGTTCGACGTTGAACGACGCGGGCGCGTGGAATTCGAACGCGTTCGGGCGCGGCTGGCGCGCGGGGGTGTCGGGGGCGGCGTTTGTGTCGGCCGCGGCAGGCGCGGCCGGTTCGGTTGCCACGGTGGCGATTGCGCCGACGGGTGCGGCAACGGGAAGCGTCGGCGCGGCAGCGGCAGTCGCTGGCGTGGGCAGGCCCGCGCCGGGAACGGTTGTTGCCGGTTGCGGTGCTGCGATCGATGCGGCAGTCGGTGTCGCGGACACATTCGGCACCGACCAGCTTGCCGACGATGCGGCAGGGGCGGGCGGTGCAGCGAACGTCGTAGTTGCGGTTGCCGCAGGCGCCGATGCGATCGGCGGGGGCTGCGTCGCGGTCGTTGCCGCGATGGACGCCAGCGATCCGGCCGCGATGACAGGCGCGCCTGCGTCCGGTTGAACCGGGGCCGCTGCGGTCGAGGTCATCGGGGTGACTGCGCCCGAGGACGATGTCGTTACGACGGAAGCGGCTGGCGGAACCGGCAGGCTGGCCGCCGGCTGCGGTGCGGTTGAGCCGGATCGGCCGAATGTCGTGCCGGTCGACGAGGCTGCCGTGTTGGCCGACAGAGTCGATGCGGGCGCGAAAGGCTGCGCGGCGATCGAGCCGGACGCGAAACTCACAGGCGCCGCGGGAGCGGGCCTAGGCGTTGCCGCCGATGCAGGCGCTTGCGCGGTCGAGTTGAATGTCGAATCCGACGCGCCGGCCGTCGATGGTGGCGTGGCGGGTACAGCGGTCGATGCGGGCGTTGATTCGCGGGAGAGTGAACCGTAAGTCTCGCCCGAAACGCCGACCGGCGCCGCCGATACTACCGATGCGACGGCCGGTGCCGAGGCGGCTGGCTGTGAAAGCGGAGCGGATGCCGGGCCGGTTGCACCGACCGGTGAAGTCGAAGCGACCGGTGCAAAGGTCAGTGCCGATGCGGCCGGCTGCGAAAGCGAAGCGGATTCAGTACCGGTAACGCCGACCGGTGAAGTCGAAGCGACCGGTGCAACGGTCGATGCCGACGCGGCCGGCTGAGAAAACGAAGCGGATGCCGTGCCGGTTACGCCGGCCGGTGCAGCCGCAGCTGTGTCGGGCGCCATGCTCGATGCAGATGCAGGTACCTGCGCGGTCGCGCCGTGAGCGGCGCCGCCGAGCGGCGAAGTAGCGGCGGCCGAAGCCGTCGGTGCTGCGGCAAACGGTCGAGCTGGCTGCGATTTCGGCAATCCTGCGAAGACGGCCGTATTTGTCGTCGCAGGTTGCACCGTCGGCGGAATCGACGGCGTCCGCGTCCAATCAGTCGCAGGCGTGGCGCCCTGCGCGATTGCCGACAGCGGCGCGGCGCGCTCCGCGGCTTTCGGCTCGACGGTTTCCGATGCGGTACGCGATGCAGTCAGTGCCGACCCTGCCGCAAGCGGCACGGCGTCGGAAACGGCGCGTGCCGACGATTCTGCGATCGATGAAGCGGGGAGGACAGCAAACGGAGCGATCTCCGCGGCGGGTTGGACGTCGGCGTGAGCATCGGCGATGCCCTGCGGCGCATGGGCCGGTGCAAGGCGATCGATCGCAGGAGCCGGTTGCGCGTCGTACTTGTCACCGGTATCGATGGAAGCAACCGGTTTGCTTGCAGCGATGCCGTGAACCGCCTCGTCTTGCGGTTGCGCGAAGGCCGCATTGGCCGGCTGCGATCCCGCCGCGCCGGTCGGCGACGCAGCGATCGGGCTATCGGCCGATCCGTCGAACGCGGAAACCGGCTGGCTGGCGAGGTCTTCCCACGGAGCGAGGTCGATCGGCGCGTCGAACGACGGCGCGGGTGCGATTCCGAACGACGGCGCGGCGGGCGCATCGTCGGCGTGCCGGATCTCGGGGGCGCCGCGATGCGAAAACGCCGCATTGTCGATGCCGGTATCCGGCAGCGTCTGCGGGACGACGTCGTCGAACGTCGTGGTGCCCGTATCGGCGGCCGGAGCATGCGCCGTGCCGGACTCCGCCGGCATGAACGCATCCAGCATGATCGGCGCGTTGTCGTCGTAAGCGGGCGCCGCGTCGTGTTCGACCGTGGCGCCGGCGTCATGGGCCGCGACGCCGTGCGTCGCGGAGGCGAACCCGTTCGACACGGCAGCCGACACCGGCGCGGCAGCGCTGCCGGCTGTCGCTGCCATACCGGCCACGGTTGCGGCGGCTGCCGCCGCGTGCGCGGCATCGGTCGACTGCGAACCGCCGAGCGTGGCCCATTGTGCGGTGCTGGCCTCGATCGAGCGCAGCGTGTCGTGAACGCTCGGCGCCGGCGTGATCGGCGCCGCGGGTTTTTCCGTCCATGCATAGAGTGGCGCGCGTACCGGCGTTTGCGATGCCGGGCGGCGTCGCGCGGTGTCGGGCGGCAGGCCGGCCGCGCCGATTCCCGCCGCCGGTCGCACGGGCGGGCGC
>NZ_JBNCAB010000141.1:0-10215 GCF_049805555.1 Burkholderia sp. DN3021
CGAGCGCCGCCTCGATATTCATGCCGCTTTGCTTGCTCTGGCTGCCGCCGTCATCTGCTCTAGATTCGTGGATGACTTGTGTTAGCGACTCTGAGTCACTCACCATTCCAAAAATTGGAGTGGTCGAGGCAACCATTCCGAATCTGCAAAAGGTATTAGCCATGCGTGGCATTTCGACGCTCATCTCGTCGCCAATTACCTCGGGGATCTCGCGGTAAGTTGGGGCGTCGAGCATATCGAGGGCGAAGTCGTCGAGACGCGACTGAATGAAGACGGCGAAATCAAGTCGGCCCGGCTCCAATCGGGTGCTGAGATCACGGCAGACTTTTTTGTCGACTGCTCAGGGTTCAAGGGGCTTCTGATCAACCAGGCGTTGAACAAGCCGTTCATTGATATGTCACGTTCCCGGCTTGCTGACGGCCCCTTTGGCGGAGCAAAAATCGGTAGGCCGATGGCTCGTTAAAGCAACTGCCAGACTCCATCGGCAGCAGTGACCGTGCGAAGACCCGGCAGGGACCGGCAACGATGAAAGCGGAAAGCGCGCCGGGGCTCGCTACCCACGCTGCTTTTCCTCGAAATACGGCTGACGTGCCGCGACGAGACGCAACTCGTCGAGCAACGCCGCGGCAGCACGCAACAGATCGTCGAGCGTGACGATGCCCACCAGTTGGCCGTCGTCGCCGACGACCGGAAGCCGGCGTATGCCATGCTGCCGCATGCGCTTTGCGAGCAGCCAGACATCTTCGTCGCCGTTTGCAACCGCGACGGGTTCCGACATGATGTCCCCGACGAACAGCGAGCCCGCCTCCGCGCCCGGGCTCACCACGGCGAGCACGATGTCGCGGTCGGTCACCATGCCTACCGGCAGAAGGTGCCCTTCCCGTTCACGCACCACGACCAGATCGCCAGCGTGCGCATCGCGCATCCGTTCGGCTGCCTCGACGACCGTGATCGTTTCGAAACACGTGGCGACATCGCGAGTGCAGAGCATCGCAGCATTCATGTCATCTCCTGGTTGTCCCGGGCAACGCGAATCGTCACCGCGGTTCGGACATCCTTGACCGTCGATCAACGTCTGCCCTGCTCCGAACCGATCAGGCAATCGACAGTCGATCGACGACTTCGCGCACACCCCTCACCGCCCCTGCCGCGCCGCACGCGGCACGCTTTTCCGCCAGCGATGCGACCGTGCCCGTCAACGTAACGATGCCGTCGGCCGCGTCGATCGAAATCCCCGCGGATTCGCGCTGTGCGCGTCGCGCAAGCGCTTCGGCAATCCGCGCGCCGACGTCCGGCACCGTATGGTCGGTACGCACCTGGATGCGGTTCGCCACGCCGACGACGCCGATCATCCGGCTCACCATCGCTTCCGCCGCACGGCTCTGGAACGCGTGATCCACTTCGCCATCGAGCGTCACGCAGCCGTGATCGACCTCGACGCGAATCTTGTGATCGCGTAACGCGTCCTGCCAGCCGAGCGCGAACGTGATCGCGATTGCCAGCTCCTGGTCGGCGCAGGCGTTCTCCGGCGGTGCAACGTTCAGTTCGAGCACCAGCGCGCGCGCGTCCGCGACATGCAGCGCCGTTTTCTGCGCCTCGAGTTTCTGGGCCCAGCTGTCGACCGTGCCGCGCAATGTGACGATCCGGTCGCGGACGTCGACGTCGATCCGGCGCGCGTCGATCGCCGGATTCCAGAAAAGCGCCTGCTCGACATCCTGCTTGAGTGCTGCATCGGACTTCATGGCGGTCTCCCGTCGGCCCGTGTCGATCGCGAGTCTTGCAATCGGATGCGTGCCGCACCGCATTCAGCATCGCGCATGGCGGCTCGGGCAGCTTGACGAGGATCAATCATTCAACAGCGGGCTTGCCGCAGCGGGCGGCCGGCGGGCGACGCCTGAATGCATCCGTTGATACGGTTCGGTGCGCCACACGATCACGACACCGGATTCCACGAAAGCCGTGGCAACCGGAACGCTTCCAAATTCCTCTTACGATATCGGTGTGTTCCAAGATGAAACACGGCATCGCCGCAGGTATTGAGCCAGGTCAACGGGTTCACCGCCGCGCCGCTGTAGGAAACGTCCTACAGCCCTTCCGCATCACCTACCTCATCTTCAATGCCGGCTGATTTCCCTGGCGCTGCGCGGCATCCATACTTCCCATCAAGAACAACAGACACACGTGCCTCCCGGCGCAAAGGCAGCATCACCGTCGAGACCGGCGCATCGGTCTCCTGGCCCGTCCGGTGGGGTTCTCCCTTCACGAAGGCGGCAGACACCAAGGCCGCCAGCAATACAGCCAGCGCGATCCTGCCCGACAGCAATTCGCCGCTGCCCCACGAATTGGAGCCGATCATGGAGAGCCATGCCAATGTCTCGACGACCATGCCGTTGCACCCGTTACGCCCGTTGCGCCCGTTCATCCCGCTGCGTCCCGTCGAGCCGTCGGACCAGCCGAAGCGCGCCACGTCCCGCTGCTCGACGTGCACGTTGCGTACCGTCTGCATGCCGCCCGATCTTTCGCCTGACGATTTCGCGCGTCTCGACGCAATGATCTGCACGACGCGTCACGTCAGGCGCGGCGAAACGCTGTTTCGCGCGGGCGATGCGTTCAACAGCATCTATGCAGTGAAAACCGGTTCGTTCAAGACCACCATGATGCATCGCGACGGCGACGAGCAGATCACCGGCTTCCAGATCGTCGGCGAATCGCTCGGGCTCGACGGCGTGCACACCGGGCACCACAACGGCGACGCGATCGCGCTCGAGGACAGCACGGTCTGCATCATTCCGTTCGGCCAGCTCGAGCAGATGTGCCGCGAAGTACGGTCGATGCAACATCACGTGTACCAGATGATGAGCGGCGAAATCGTCCGCGAATCCGCGCTGATGCTGCTGCTCGGCACGATGACCGCCGAGCAGCGCGTGGCCGCATTCCTGCTGAACCTTTCCACGCGCTTCAAGGCACGCGGCTACTCGGCCGCGGAATTCGTGCTGCGGATGACGCGCGACGAGATCGGAGAATATCTCGGGATGAAGCTCGAAACGGTCAGCCGCATGCTGTCGAAGTTCCAGCACAAGGGGCTCGTCGCGGCGCACGGCAAGCAGATTCGCATCGTCGATTCGGACGGCCTCGAGCAAATCTGACCTCGCTGCGGGTGCGTCGCACGCAGGCTCCCGGGGCTCGCCGACCTCCGCACACTGGACATCCGACAGGCTCGCGCATGAGCGTTCCTGTTCAGCCGACAAGCAAGGCTTTGTCGGACCTTGCCCGGATCGCCGACCATGTAGAGCGCTTTCGAGTCGGGTCGATCGGCTGGATCGGCTGCGTCGTGCCTGTGCCGCCGACGGCCGCACGACGGCACTCGAAGCATGCCGCTACCCGTCGAATGCGGCACATCTTGCGACGACGCAGCCGCCGGAGACTCATTGGTCGTGCCCGCCCAGTTTCCGGATCACCGCCTTATACCCGATTTCCCCCGATTCGGCGTTGCAACCGTAGGCATCGGCCAAGGCGCCGACCATGAGTGTTCCATTGGCATGCGCGGCCTGATCGGATTTTTCGTAATCATCTTCCGAATCGAACGCGCGCGGCCTCAGCTGTACATACTCATTTCGATTGCCGCAACCGAACGTCACACGCCGGCATTGGCCGCTGTTGTTCCAGTCCATGTAATACATCGCATCGCGCGGCTCGATGCGATCACCGGGTTTCAGTGTGCGCTCGTAGACGCGCGCGGTGGAATCGCTCGCTTGTTCCTTGCGGCACGTCATGTCGAGCCGGTCGTAGAAGCCTTGCGCCGCCACGTGCGAGGTCAACTGCATGCGAACCTTCTTGTCGTGGCTGACACCCTCGGTCATGCGCTCCACGGCCTCGTTCAGGATCTGTATTCCCATCCCCTTTTTTCGCGCGTCCGGCGCCACGCACAGCACATGCAGCTCGACTTGGCTGGCGATGTCGGTCGCGTTCTTCCGTGACTCGTCCGTCCGGAAGGTCTCGTAAGCGAATACGCCGACCGGCTTCGCCTTGTCATACGGCGTCGCGCCGTTCGCGCCGGTATCCTTGCAAAGGTATCTGGCCAGATCGGGTTGCTCCGACCTCGATTCGGCGAAGAGGCGGGCGCCTTTGCGCTGCTGCGTTTGCTGGTTGCGGTGGAGCGGGTAATAGTTGCCATACAGCCAGTAATCGTCGGCGTGGGCCCAGTACGGCTGGCACATCCTGTTGACGATCGCGTCGACGCCGCCGTTGCTTTCCAGACGATGCAGGTCTTTTCCCCATGTGCTGTTCAACTGTTTGCCCGTTTTCACGGTGACAGGCCGGCATTCGATTTCCGCCGATGCGTGCCGAGGCATGGCCGCGCTCGCCACTGTCACCGCCACCGCAATCAGCACGCCCTGTATCGATACGCACTTACCCCAGATTCGCGTCTTCATGATGTTGCCCTCCGTTGGTTGGTCTTTGCTCCATGCCGCACGCTCACAGGCACATCGCTTTTTTCGCGATCGCCCATCGGTGCATCCGGTCTTCGAGTCCATTGACACCGCCGTTGATGCGTCTCGTCAGCGACACGAAATCGCCCGAGTCGGCGATCAGGTTGCAGCCGTGCCGTTCCCACCACCAGGCCGCCGAGCGCGCGGCCAGCGGTTCCCGTTCGAGGAGTTCGGGCTGGCGCTCGAGATCGGCACCGAGTGCGTTGCCGCATTCGCGGTAATTCGCGCGCCCGGTGATCTGGATGAGCCCGCGTCCGAGGAAGCGCCTGCCATCGCCCGCCTGGACGTTGCCGAGTTCGGCGGCCTTGCGCGACGGCGGCTCATAGGCGCGCTGTGCAGTTGTCGGCCCCCACAGCTCGCGCGTGAGCGTGAAGCCGAGCGTCTCGTGGCCGGTCTGCGCGACGAAGGCCGCGATACGCCCGGGGGTCGAGATGCCGAACTCGGCCATCGCGGCGGCAAGTGCCGGATACCAGCGTTGCGCGAGCACGGCGGATACGGCGGCTGCGGACTGGAATTCATCGGGTGTCATCGCGTTCTCCTTGCGAGGCATGGGCGAGCGAGGCCGCGCCGGACGCGCTCGGCGGTGAGGAAACGGTCGAAGCAGTCGACGCGGCAGCGTCGTCCACCTCCGAACGCGTCGGGCTGCGCGGCGAAGGCGGAACGTTGCGATGCGCAGCCGGCCCGGTTCGTTGCGATTGCGCGTCGATCGCGGCGACGATCGCGCGCAGCGACTCCGGCTTGACGCTGACTTCACCTGCGAACGGACGGTCGACGGCAAGCACGAAGAAGAACGCGAGTCCGAGCGTGAGCGCCCAGCTCGCGACGAGCGCGATGTTGAAGCGCGTGCCCGGAAGGATGTAAAGGAGCAGAAACGACACGACACTCGCGAGCAGCACGACGCCCCACAGCGTGGCCGGCATCGCGACGTCGAGCGTCAGCAGGCGCTGTTCGCGATGCTTGGCCATCTCGTTGACGCGTGCGAGCACCTCGCCGAGCAGCACGCGTTGCCGCTCGCTGCGCGGCTCGATCCGGTTGGCCATGTCGAACAGGCGATCGAAGCGGGCCGCCGCCTGCGCATCCGCACTCGCGTGCTGCTGCATCGTCGGCCACTCGTAACGGACGACACCGTCGAGATAGGCACGCAGCGCGCCCGAGACGGCGTCGGCGACCGGATTGCCGAACGCGGCGAGATCGCGCGACAGCTCGCCGGCCGCGGTCGCTTCCGCATCGACGGTGCGCTCCGCGCTGTTGTACGCGTCCCACACGCTGATCGCCGAAAACGCGACGAGCAACGAGTTGATCGTCGTGATGACCGACACCATCGTGATCGCCATCGCTTGCTGCTCGGGATGCAGGTCGACCGGCGCGATGCGGCGGAACAGCGCGTAGCCGGCCAGTGCGGCCGCGACGGTCGCGGTCACGATGAAGAGCCCCATCAGCCATGACGGCCAGTTGTAAAGGAAGAGCATGGTCATTCCCCGATTGCGTTTGCGCCGTCCTGACGGCCCGTGCGCGGCGCGTCTGGCGACAGCATCGCGCGTGTGAATTCGGCGAGCCGCTGCTTGACCGCATCGGCCGGCATCCCCGTTTCGAGCGATTGCTGAAGCCGCAGCAGATCCGCCGCGAGTTCGCTTTGCCATTGCACGCGCTCGGTCGCCGCATGGGCGCGATGCGCTTCGAAGGTCGCTTGCGCGGCGGCCGCGGTGTCGCCGCGCACGAGCGTCTCGAGCGTTTCGACGAGCCGGTGCAGCAGCCGATGCACGGCGGTCGCCGAGAAGCCGCCGAGCATCGCAAGCGCCGGCTTGCCGAAGCTGCGCGTGCTTGCGCCGTCGTACAGGTGCGGCGGCAGCAGTTCGACGAGAATCAGGCCGGCGATCACGCCGAGAATCAGCCGCGCGCCGTACGACGCGTCGTACTTCGGGTCGTATGTCGAATTCGCGACGTAGCGATGAGCCTGGAACAGCGTTGCGAATGACGCGCCGAGCCCGGCGCAGAACATCAGGAACAGCGCATTCCACAGCAGCCGGGTGCCGTGCGAATCGAGAAACCCCTGATCGATGTTCGCGACCGACACTTCCGGCGACAGCGACGTCGCAATCACCGCGACCAGAAACGTCGCGGCGGAGAGCGTCAGCGCGCGGATCAGCGGTACCGGGCCGAGCCACGCGAAGCGCGAGCGGACGCGCAGTTCGCCGTCGAGCAGCGTGACCGCCTGCGGCGTCGCGGGCGCGATCGCGACCGCGAGCCGACGATGAATCGCGGCAAGCGCATACGATGCGCCGTGCACGGACGACGCATCGTCCGCCGCGGATTCAGCCGCGGCGCGCGACGCCGCGACCATCAGCATCGACAACTGCGCGATCAGATCGGGCGCCACCGCGATTCCGTGCTGCAATGCGTAGCGCGCCATCGCATTGCATTCGATTTGCAACTGCCCGATCAGATCGCGCCTCGATGCGGCCGTGTTCGTACCGTTCGCTTCGGGCGGTGCGTCCGCCGTTGTCCGGGACCATGAACGATGCGTGCGCATGACGGTTCTCCTCGAGGTCGGCGGGCAATGCGCGCTACAGCCGCACTTCGTCGCCGCAGTTGCCGCCCGGCGCCAGGACCAGCATGCCGCCCTTGTCGCGATACACGAATACGTCGGACCAGTCGCGCAGCCGGTAGCGCACTTCCGCGAGCCGTCCGTCGGGCGTGCACAGGAACTGGACCGCCTTGTCCGCGCCGAGGAAGAAATCGTGCAGTTGCGCGTTCTTCAGCTCGTCGAGCCGCACCACCTTGTTGTCGTGCTCGTTCAGGTAGCGGCCGAGATTCGTGAGGCCGACCGCACGCGCCATCGCGGCAAGCTCGGCGGCGTAGCCGGCGGGCGCATAGCCCGTGCAGCTCCCGTAGCGGTTCCAGTGCTGCTGGAATGCATCGGCGCTCGCAGGCGCGATATACGGCGCGGCATCGCCGGGCAGCGTGTCGGCCGGAACCGCCGCCGTGTCGCAATCGCGCCGAGGCGTATACAGGCCGATTGCCGTGATCCGGATCGGTGTGCCGTCGGCGGCCTGGCGCGCGGACGGCGGCTGGCCGGCCGTGCATGTCTGCGCGCCGTCGCCGCCGGCGCACGAGCCGAGCTTCCAGGACAGCGACAGCGTCCAGTCCTGCGCATGTGCGCCGGCGCAGGTCAGAATCAGGCTGGCGGCGCAGGCCGCCCGGGTGATGCGCAACAGGGTCGACATGTCGAATTTCTCCTTGTGTGTGGCGACGTGCGCCGGCCGACGGAATCGGCCGGCGATCGGCGGTAGCCGGCGCGGCTCGCGGGCAGTCAGCGGGCCGCCTGCTGCAACAGCTGGCGAAGGTTCTGGATGCGTGGCAGGCCGGCGCCGAAGCGATTCGCGACGTCGTATTGCACGATCGGCGTGCAGATCATCCGGATCAGCTGAAACAGCGCGGCGACGCGCTCCGGCCGGCGCGGCCCGAGATGGCTGGCGATCTGCGGATCGCTCAACAGCAGCGCCGCGAGCCCCGTGATGTGCGGCGCCGCCATCGACGTGCCGGATTCGGCATTGAACGCCGACCCGGGCACGGTCGATACGACGCCGACGCCCGGCCCGCACACGCCGATTTGCGGACCATGGCACGAGAACGTCGGCGCGAAGAGGCCGTCGGGCGTCGCGGCCTGCGCGACGATCTGCGTTTGCTCCCACGTGTTGCCAGGCAGCTCGCGCTGCAGCCCCAGCGCCGACACCGCGAGCACGTACGGCGACGAGGCCGGGTACTGGACCGGGCCGCCCGAATTGCCGGCCGCGACGATGCATGCGACGCCGGATTGCACGGCCTCCATCAGCTTCTGCTCGACGGCGAGCGACGCCTGCGGCGCGCCAAGGCTCAGGTTCACGACGTCGATGTCGTGGTCGATGCAATAGTCGAGCGCCTGGATCAGCGTACTGAACTGGCCGCCGGGAAAGATCTTCAGCACATGGATCTCTGCGTCGGGCACGAAACCGCGCATCGCCATCTGCGCGTCGGCAGCCTGCGGACTGATTCGCGCGGCGATCACGCCCGCGCAATGCGATCCGTGGCCGATCACGTCGTCCTTCCAGGTATCCGGGTTCTGGTCGTTGGTCAGATCGGCGCCGCGCAGGATATGGTTCAACAGCGGATGCGACGCGTCCGCCCCCGAATCCACGATCGCGACGCGAACGCCGCGTCCCGTCGCCGTGGCGGGAAGCTCGTCGAGGCCCATCAGGCGCTGCCCCCACCCGAGCGGCGCACGCGGCGGCACGTTCGGGTTCGGCTGGGACAACGGCGTGAGCCGCACCACGTTCGCCTGATCGCTCGACAGCAGCGGCGCCGGCAAATAGACATTCCAGTACGTGTGGGGCGGTCGCACCGCCAGCGACTGGAGCGGACCGGGCGCCATCTGCGCGACGGTCAGCGTCGTTTCGCCTCGCGCGTCGGTGGTGCCGCTCACCGGGAAGCCGTCGCCCGCGAGCGTCACCGGCACGCCGGGCTCGGGCTGGTCGTTCGCTCCCAGCACGCGGATCGTCACCGGGCGCAAGATCACCGACGCGATGGCCGCCTGCGGACGAAGCTCGGCGCCGGACTCATGTTGCGGCTTTTTCCCATAGCCGAGCGGATGATCCTCCTCGACGATCATTTCCGGTGGCGCCGTCGCCTGCAGCACTTGCGCGTTCGCGGGATCCATCTTGACGACATACGTGTCGGTCGCTTCGTCCGGCCTCGCCGACATCATCTGCGCGTTCTTGTGGCTGTTGATCACGCGCACGACCTCGACGCCGGGGAGCCGGCCGACCGCATTGTCGAGGTCGTGAGCCGACATCGGCGTCACGGCCGCCTGACGTGCGAGCACGCCGCGCCGAGGCGCGATCAGATACTGGCGCTTGCCGCTCGTCACGTGGACCGCTTCGCCGGCCGAATCGGGCGGCGTGACGTCCGATGCGGTAGCCGCGCTGTCCGTCGGCATGGCTGCCGCCTTCGCGGCGGCGGGCTTCTTGTCCTTGTCCATCGCAATCTCCTTCGCGGCGCGGCAATTGCGACGCGTCGCGGGGTTAGTCGGTCAAAAGTAACGGGCGCGCATCCCGACGCGATCGGATCGTTGCGCGACGGGCGTCCGTCGGGTGCGCCACCGCGCGGTCACGCACGGTGGCGCAGGTCTTCAGTTGCAGCGGTCAGTGGAATGCCGGCTGGACAGGCATGACGGAGAACGGCAGAAAGCCGCCGAGTTGTCCGGCGACGGAGCCGACGGTGGGTGCGACCGACTTCAGCACGTCGCCGAACACGCCTTGCGGCGCGAACGCAGCCTGCGGTTGAACGGCAAACGGCAGCAGGCCGCCGAGTCGGCCGAGCAGTTCGCCGATCATCGGCGCGGCGGTGCCGACGATGGCCCCGCCCACACCCTGTGGCGCGAACGCTGCCTGCGGTTGCACCGAGAACGGCAGCAGGCCGCCGAGTTGTCCGGCGACGGAGCCGACGGTGGGTGCGACCGACTTCAGGATGTCGCCGAACACACCCTGTGGCGCGAACGCTGCCTGCGGTTGCACGGCAAACGGCAGCAAGCTGCCAAGTTGGCCGAGCAGTTCGCCGAGCACCGGCGCAGCGGTGCCGACGATGGCCCCGCCCACGCCCTGCGGCGCGAACGCTGCCTGCGGCTGCACCGAGAACGGCAGCAGGCCGCCGAGCTGTCCGGCAACGGAGCCGACGGTCGGCGCGACCGACT
>NZ_JBNCAB010000142.1:0-10086 GCF_049805555.1 Burkholderia sp. DN3021
CGGCTGGCTGCCCGTACTGCTCGGCTTCGGCGCGCCGGCCGCGTATCTCGCGGTCGAGACCGGCAAGCGGCTGCATCTCGTCGGCGGCGTGTCCGCGCAGTTGATGACGGGGCTCGCGAACACGCTGACGATCGCCACCGCCGCGACCGCCGCGACGCTCGCGTGCGGGCTCGTCGTCGCGTGGGCCGCACGCGCGCAACGCGACAGCGCCCGCGCGGGCCCTGCCCGCGTGTGTGCGCGGATCGCGAGCCTCGGCTACGCGGTGCCGGGCACCGTACTCGCGATCGGCCTGCTGATCCCGTTCGCGGCGGCCGACCGGCTGTTCGGCGCGGTGCTCGGCCGCGACGGACTGCTGCTGATGGGCTCGGCGACCGCGCTCGTCATCGCGTACACCGTGCGCTTTCTCGCGATTCCGGCCGGCAGCATCGAGGCCGGCCTCGCGCGCATCCCGCCGTCGCTCGAACAGGCATCGCGCTCGCTCGGCGAGACGGCCGGCGGCACGCTGCGCCGCGTGCACCTGCCGCTGCTGCGGCCCGCGCTGACGACGAGCGCGCTACTGGTGTTCGTCGACGCGATGAAGGAACTGCCGGCGACGCTGCTGCTGCGTCCGCTGAATTTCGACACGCTCGCGACCTGGCTGTATGCGGAAGCCGCGCGCGGCACCTATGAGGAAGGCGCGGTCGCCGCGTTCGCGATCGTGCTGGCCGGGCTCGTGCCCGTGATCCTGCTCGCCCGCACCCGCCACAAGATCGGAGCCTGAACCCGTGAACCTGCTTGAAATCGATGACCTCCGCCTCGCCTACGACACGCCACAAGGCCGCCGCACGGTGGTCGACGGGCTGAGCCTCGCGCTGCCGCGCGGCGACATCGGCTGCCTGCTCGGCGCGTCGGGCTGCGGAAAAACCACCGTGCTGCGCGCGATCGCCGGCTTCGAGCCCGTGCGCATGGGACGTATCGTGCTGGACGGCACGCCCGTCGCGGCGCCGTCGCTCGACGTGCCGCCCGAGCGGCGGCGCATCGGCATGATGTTCCAGGACTATGCGCTGTTCCCGCACCTGAGCGCGGCCAACAACGTCGCGTTCGGCCTGCGGCGCATGCCGAAGGCCGAACGCCGGGCGCGCGTCGCGGAGATGCTCGAACTCGTCGGCCTCGCCGAATCCGGCGGCGCCTATCCGCACGAACTGTCGGGCGGCCAGCAGCAGCGCATCGCACTCGCGCGCGCGCTCGCGCCGTCGCCGGAGCTGCTGCTGCTCGACGAGCCGTTCTCGAATCTCGACGTCGATACGCGCGAGCGGCTCGCGTTCGAACTGCGCGACATCCTGAAGCGCACCGGCCATACCGCGATCCTCGTCACGCACAACCAGGCCGAAGCGTTCGCGATCGCCGACCGGATCGGCGTGATGAAGGACGGCCAGCTCGCGCAATGGGACACGCCGTATGCGCTGCATCACCATCCGGCCAGCCCGTTCGTCGCGGATTTCGTGCGCCGCGACGCACTGGCTGACGAACGCGCGCGCGCACTGGCGCGCGGCCGCTGAACCCGCGCCGCCGGCGCGATCAGCAACGGCGCCGTGTCTGCAGTGCGTCAAGCCGGCTCCGCATGATCGCGCACGGGCAGCGCGGTCGAATACTTGATCTGCTCCATCGCGAACGACGAGCTGACGTCGAACAGCGGCACCGCACGAATCAGCTGCTTGTAGACGCGGTCGTAATCGTCGATGCCGGCAACGACGACGCGCAGCAGGTAATCGGTCTCGCCGCTCATCCGGTAAACCTCGACGACTTCCGGCATATCGCGCACGGCCTGCGTGAAACGCTGCGCCCATTCCTCGGTGTGCTGGTTCGTGCGGATCGCGACGAACACGGTCGTGCCGACCCCGAGCTTGCGCGGATCGCACAGCGCAACCTGCGCGCGAATCGCGCCGGTTTCCTTCAGCCGCTGCACGCGCTTCCAGCACGGCGTCTGCGACAGGTTCACGCGCTGCGCCAGTTCCGCGATCGGCAGCGTGGCATCCGCCTGCAACAGCTCCAGCAGCTTGCGATCGATGGCGTCCATTTCTCCAGTCCCTCGTAGATAGAAATTTATTCTATGCATTCTGCATAACGGGGAACAATATGAAAACCACCTCGCCGCGTCGACCGGTATAAATACCAATCCGGTACGCGTGAATCCGCCGCGCGCGCGATCGCGCGGACATACCCTCCTCCAAACGAAAAAGGCGATTCCACCCGTCAAGCTGGAATCGCCTCATGCACCGCCCGTTGCGGCTCGCGTGCCGCGCCCGGGCCAGGCCGGCGCTCATGCGGCACCGGCCGCTACGCCGCTCAATACGCGACCGTCGCGATCTCGCGCACGAAGCTGCCTTGTTCGAGCGCGTCGACGAACGCGACCGCGTAGTCTTCCGCCGAGATCTTGCTGTTGCCCTGCGCGTCCGCGATCAGCTTGCCGACGCCGGTGCGGAACGTGCCCGTCCGCTCGCCCGGTGCGATCAGCGCGGCAGGCGCGAAGAACGTCCAGTCGAGATCGCCGACCGTCTTCAGGTAGTCGAACGCATCGCGGTGCGCGAGCGCGACCGCCTTGTACGCTTCCGGGAAGCCTTCGCTGTCGACGAGCTGCTTGCCGGGCGCGACTTCGAGCGAACCGGCGCCGCCCACCACGACGAGCCGCTTCAGGCCCGCCTGACGCGTGCCGGCGACCAGCGCCTTCGCGGCCGCGACGACCTTCGCCGCATCGTCCTGCTTCGGGCCGTACGCACTCGCGACGACGTCATGGCCGGGCAGCGCAGCCGCGATGCTGGCCGCGTCGAACAGGTCGGCCGCTTTCGCGGTGATGCCGTCGCCGGCCGCGCCGGGATTGCGCGACAGCGCGGTCACGCGATGGCCGCGCCGTGCGGCTTCCGCGGCGATGCGCGAGCCGATCGTGCCGGTGGCGCCGAACAGCGCGATATTCAAGGAACGTTGCGTCATATCGATTCTCCACAAAGAAAAATATGTAACACAATTAATTACATATAAGACCGAAAAAAACGGGGCGAATCCCCCGTTGCGCCGATCGCCGCGCCCACGCGCCGCCCGGCCTCCTGCCCTGCCTGCCGCCGCTCACCCGCCGGCGCGCCCCGCGTGTTGCTTGCGCTGCTCCGAATCCAGCACGTCGGCCGTTACGTCGGCAAGCGTGCGCGTGGCGAGCGATGCCTCCATCGCGCGCTGCGCGTCGCCGATGTAGTCGATCAGCACGCCCTGGATGTGCCGCCCGACGAGACACGCGGGATTCGGCGCCTCGCGGTGCAGCGCGAACAATTGGGCATCGTCGACCGCGCGATACACGTCGAGCAGCGTGATCTCGCCGGGCTCGCGCGCCAACAGCGCGCCGCCGCCCGCACCGAGCTGCGACGTGGTCAGCCCCGCAGCCGCCAGCATCGACAGCAACCGGCGGATCAGCGCCGGATTCGTGTTCACGCTGCCCGCGATGATGTCGGACGACAGCGGCGCGCCTTCCTGCATCGACAGCAAGGCGAGCACGTGGACGGCAAACGCGAACCGGCTGCTGGTATTCATTCCTCACTCACTCGGCGACGCCGGCCCGGACACGCAGCCGGCGACAATGTGTAACCATGATAATTACATTTTGCGGATCATGCAAGCCCGCATCATTCTCCGCTTGCGGGCTTCGCGCCCGACGCGTTCTGCTGGCTCCACTGCTGGAGCTTCTTGCCGGCTTCCGCGATCTTCGCTCCAGCTTCGGAAGCCGCATGCGCGACGACCGCGGAAGCCGCCGCGTCGATCTGCGCCTGCGCGGCGGACGCAAGGCCGCTCGCGGACAGCGGCGGCACGGCCGATGCCGCGGACGCGATGCCGGCCTTCGCGGCGTTGAGCTGCTGGTTGACGGTGCTCGCGACCTGGTCGAGCGCCTTGGCCGCGTTGTTCGCGGCATCGGCGGCCGCGCTCGCGGCCGTATCCGGTTGGGCGACCGGCGTGCCGGACTTCTCGCAGCCCGCGAGCAACAGCAGCGCACCGACAGCCACGGCCGCCAGCGCGAACCCGGGCGCGCGACGCGCCCGCGATGTCTTCATGTTCATCAGCAATCTCCGGCCGTGCGTCGCACGGCCTCGTGGTTGGACCGACGTCGATGATACCGCCTGTTGAACAGGCCCAATGACGACCCGTGATTAAAAATGCCTTTCAATTTCGGACTCGTCCGATTCAATCGCGGGCGCTACGCCACTAAAGTGGGCACGCTTCTATCCGCTTCATGCGTGTCCCCTTTTCCCACATGGCTTTCCTCGTCGACTGGTTCATCGCCCTGGCCGCGCTGCTCGCCGCCACCCTGTTCCTGTGCCTGCGCCCGCCGTCGGCGCGCCGCCTGGCCGAAGCCGGACGCTCGCGCCGCGTCGCGTCCGCGCGCCTGCTCACGCAGGCCGTGATCGGCTTCTGGACGGCCGCGCTGATCGTCGCGCAAGGCATCCTCGGCCCCGACGGCGACGGCCAGTCGCTCGCGGGCTTCGCGGCGCTCTCGTTCGCCGCGCTCGGGCTGACGACCGTCGCCGCGTACTGGTCGGCGTGCGCACTGCGGCTGCGCCGGCCGCGCGAACTGTTCGTGCGCCACTGACGCGCCAGAGCGGTGCGTAACGGCATGCGCCGACGCACCACGCCGCACTCACTCGCACCAGCTTCGCACGATCTGCACCACATGCGTGCGCGCAGTGCGGCCCCGGCCCGCATCGTGCGTGCGTCAATACCGGGCGCGATTCACCGAAATGCCCCGCCACGTGGTGCCAGAGCACCAATTCCACGCAATCTCTCACCAAGTTGGCTCGATACTTGCGTTCCTCGCCCGTTTTTTGCGCAAGGAAGCCACGGCATGGATGGTCTGAAATCCGGCGTCGACACACTGTTCCTGTTGATCGGCGCCGTCATGGTGCTCGCGATGCACGCGGGCTTCGCATTTCTCGAACTCGGCACGGTCCGCAAGAAGAACCAGGTCAACGCGCTCGTGAAGATCCTGGTCGACTTCTCGGTGTCGACACTCGCGTACTTCCTCATCGGCTACACGATCGCGTACGGCGTCGAATTCTTCGACGACATCGGCACGCTGTCGCAGCACAACGGCTACGCGCTCGTGCGCTTCTTCTTCCTGCTGACCTTCGCTGCGGCCATTCCCGCGATCGTGTCCGGCGGCATCGCCGAGCGCGCGAAGTTCAATCCGCAGCTCGTCGCGACGCTGATCATCGTCGGCTTCATCTATCCGTTCTTCGAAGGGATCGCATGGAACGAACGCTACGGCGTGCAGGCCTGGCTCACGCACGCGTTCGGTGCGCCGTTCCACGATTTCGCGGGCTCGGTCGTCGTGCATGCGTTCGGCGGCTGGGTCGCGCTGCCGGCGGTGCTGCTGCTCGGCGCGCGCCACGGTCGTTATGCGAAGGACGGCCGGATCGCCGCGCACCCGCCGTCGAACATCCCGTTCCTCGCGCTCGGCGCATGGGTGCTCGCGGTCGGCTGGTTCGGCTTCAACGTGATGAGCGCGCAGACGCTCGACAAGATCAGCGGCCTCGTCGCCGTGAACTCGCTGATGGCGATGGTCGGCGGCACGCTCGCCGCATGGATGGCGGGCCGCAACGACCCGGGCTTCACGTACAACGGGCCGCTCGCGGGCCTCGTCGCGGTGTGCGCGGGCTCCGACGTGATGCACCCGATCGGCGCGCTCGTCACGGGCGCGGCGGCCGGCGCGCTGTTCGTCGCGATGTTCACCTGCGTGCAGAACAAGTGGCGCATCGACGACGTGCTCGGCGTGTGGCCGCTGCACGGGATGTGCGGCGCGCTCGGCGGCCTCGCGGCCGGCGTGTTCGGCCTGCCCGCGCTCGGCGGTCTCGGCGGCGTATCGTTCCTGTCGCAGCTCGTCGGCACGCTCGGCGGCATCGCGATCGCCACCGCCGGCGGCACGCTCGTCTACGGCGCGCTGAAGGCGACCGTCGGGCTGCGCCTCGACCGCGAAGCCGAATTCGACGGCGCGGACCTGTCGATCCACCGGATCTCGGCGACGCCCGAACGCGATTGAGCGCCTGACGAACGCCCGACCCGGCATTACGTTTTCAATTCAAAAAACTTTCATCGAGCGTCATTACACTTCCGTCCAGTTTTCACTTTGCCTTCGCGAAGCTTGCCGAACGCCTGCTTTCGCTTCGCGAAGGCCATTCTTCCAACAACTGAAACTGGACTCCACATGCCCGCGTTGCCCAATGCCGCTCGTCGCCAGGCCCTGAAGATCCTCGCCGGCGCGCCGATGCTTCCCCTTTCCGGCCTCGCGCTGCCAGCCCTGCTGACGGGTTGCGGCGGCGACGACAATCCGACGTCGACGCCGGTCGCCGCCGCGTATACGTCGGCGACGTTCTCGGCGATGGCCGCACCCACGCTCGACAACGCGGCCGCGATGGCCACGACGACGGTCGGCTCGACGCTGTCGGTGTCGTTCTCGGACGGTTCGTCGCGCAACTTCAAGCTCGCGTACCGGCCGTTCTTCGTGACGGGCGACATGGTGCCGGACGGCAAGGGCGGCACGACGCTCGCGGGCGGCTACTACGACATCAACAACCAGCCGATCATCGATCGTTCGGTAGCCGGCAAGGAGCGCCAGTTCTATTCCGACTGCCCGGACGGCAGCTCGCTGCTCACGCTGAAGAACGCGAACGTGCCGGGCGTGAAGGGCAACACGGTGTTCGCGGTCGTGCAGTTCGAATACACGACGCGCGACCAGGCCAGCGCATCGCAGTACGGCCAGCTGCCGTCGCCGATCGCGGTGCTCACGCTCGACCAGGATCCGGCCACCGGCGCGCTGAAGGTCGTCAAGTACCACAACGTCGACACGTCGAAGGCGCACGGCCTGTGGATCACCTGCGGCGCGAGCCTGTCGCCGTGGGGCACGCACCTGTCGAGCGAGGAGTACGAGCCGGACGCGACGAAGGCCGCGACCGACGCGCAGTTCAAGGCGTTCAGCAGGAATACGTTCGGCGACGAGACGAAGGCGAACCCCTACCACTACGGCCACCTGCCCGAGATCACCGTGAACGCGGACGGCACGGGCACCGTGAAGAAGCACTACTGCCTCGGCCGCATCTCGCACGCCCTGATCCAGGTGATGCCGGACCAGCGCACCGTGATGATGGGTGACGACGCCACCAACGGCGGCCTGTTCATGTTCGTCGCCGACAAGGCGGCCGACCTGTCGGCCGGCACGCTGTACGTCGCGAAGTGGGCGCAGACGTCGTCCGCCGGCGCGGGCACGGCGACGCTTACGTGGATCAGGATCGGCCACGCAACGAGCAGCGAGATCGAAGCGCTCGCGAACACGCTGAAGGCGTCGGACATCATGGACCTGACGACCACCGACCCGAACGATGCGAGCTATACGAAGATCCACTTCGGCGGCAAGTTCAACTGGATGCGCGTGAAGCCGGGGATGGAGAAGGCGGCCGCGTTCCTGGAGACGCACCGCTACGCGGCGCTGCTCGGCGGCAGCATGGCGTTCACGAAGCTCGAAGGCACGACCGTGAACGCGAAGGACAAGATCGTCTACACGGCGATGTCGCGAATCGAAACGTCGATGGTCAAGGGCAACGCGGTGTCGCGCGACGTCGCGGTCGACAAGAAGATCGCCGCAGGCGCCGTCTACGCGCTGAACCTGAAGGGCAGCCAGCGCGACACGACGGGCGGCGCGATCGACAGCGAATGGGTGCCGGTCGACATGGGCGCTCCGGCCGCGCTCGTCGGCGAGGATCTCGCCGCGGCCGACGGGCTCGGCAACCTCGCGAACCCGGACAAGATCGCGAACCCGGACAACCTGAAGTTCTCCGAGAAGCTGCGCACGCTCTTCATCGGCGAAGATTCGGGCATGCACGTGAACAACTTCCTGTGGGCCTACAACGTCGACACGAAGTCGCTCGTGCGCGTGCTGTCGTGCCCGGCCGGCGCCGAATCGACGGGCCTGCACGCGGTCGACGAGATCAACGGCTGGACGTACGTCATGAGCAACTTCCAGCACGCGGGCGACTGGGAAACGCCGCTGCACGACAAGGTCAAGCCGACGCTCGACCCGCTCGTGCGCGCGAACTTCAAGGACCGCTTCGGCGCCAGCGTCGGCTACCTGACGGCCGAGCAGACCAGCATCAAGCTCGCGAAGGCCTGACCGCTTCGTGCGAGGGGGCTTGCGCCCTAGCCGGGCGCCCCTAACCGGGCGTCCCTAACCGGGCGTCCCTTTCTTCATCACCGTTCATTCGTCGGCGCTCCACGCCGGTTTGTGCGCGATGCCCAGTGCGGGCATCGCGCTTTTTTTACGCGCACGCCGGCGGCGCGCGGCGACCGGTCGCCCGTCAATGCAGGCCAGACGGCGCCCGCCCCGGCAGGTAGCCGCCCGCGAACCCGGACAGGCTCGGGAAGCTCGCCGCCTGGGCAGGCGCGGCCGCGGACACCGGGGCCGCGTCGCTGGCCGGCGGGCTGAGGCCGGGTGCGAGGTACAGAAACTTCCACTTGCGGTAGGTCTTCTCGCCCTCGAAGTCCATGTATCGCAGCGGGAATCCCGCCCGCTTGACCGTCGCCTGATCCGAGGCGCTGAATACGCCATAGAAACGATCGCCCCGCCACAGGAACGCCCAGTCGTTCTGTCCGGTAATCGGATCCCGATACGCGCGGCGCAGATGATGCATCGGCTTGACGAACCGGTTGTCGTCCAGCAGGTCGTCGACGGTTTGCGGGTACGCGCGCGCCAGACCGTAGTAGCGGATGATCGCCTTGCGGTACTGATCGCCGGCGAACAGCAGTTGCCGCTCGTCCTCGCGGCGCCGTTGCAGCGACCAGACATCCAGCGCCCCTGCCAGTGCGATCGACATCAGCATCAGTGCGATCAGCAGCGCCAGCAGCACGAGCCCGCGCTGACGCGCGGCACGCGGGCGGCCGCGCATCGCGCGCGCGTGCGCGCTGTCGCGTGCCGCCTGGCCATCCCGGCTCATTTCGCCGCTCCGGTCACGCTCGGCGGCGCACCCTGCGGGCTGCTCGCGGGCGCCACGTCGTAGACGCCCGGCTTCGACTCGTCCGGCGACGCGACCGCCGCCCATTTGTCGTCGCCATTCACCGGATCGAGCGGGACCGAACGCAGATAGTGCTTCGCGACCAGTTCGTCGAGCGTCTCCGGGTACTGGCCGTTGTCGCCGTAGTATTGGTCGATCGCATTGCGCATCACCGCGATGTTCTGCTGCCGGACCTGTTCCTTTCCGCGCTCGATGCTGTGCATGTAGCGCGGCACGGCCAACGTCAGGAGCAGGCCGATGATGGCCATCACGACCACGATCTCGATCAGCGTGAATCCGCGGGACCTGCACGTGCGAGCGTGTTTCATGTTGCACCGTCACCATTGTTTGTACGGGATGCCGTTGATGCCGACGCCCGCGGATTTCGACGTCACGTCGAACACGTCCTTGCCGGCTTCGGTGCTCCCGGATGGTTCGCCGGCCGCAGGATCCAGCGGCGTGCCGTAGGCGCGCACGTCCCAGGTCTCCTCGGCGGGCGTGTCGGGATCGCCGGCGAAAAACGGATCGCGCGGCACCCGACGCAGGAACATCAGCAGGCCGCCCTTCGGATCCCGGGCGTTCTTCACGCCGGTCACCAGCACGGTCAGCGACGGCGGATAACCGGACGCTTCCGCTTCCTTCTCGATCTGGCCCGCATCGCTTGCGTCCTTGTACGCGTCGAGCGCGGTGCGGATCTCGCGCAACGCGGCGCCCAGCTCGTGCTCCTTCTGGCGCTGCACGACCAGCTCGGAAAACGGCATGACCGCGAGCGCGAGTATCGCCACGAGCGCGAGCGTGATCACCATCTCGATCAGCGTGAAGCCACGCTGCCCGGGACGGCCGGTGCAGCCGCTGCGCGTCGTGCCGGTCCGGGTAGCCACGGTTCAATTCCCGTTCTGGATCGGGTGAAGCGGGTTATCGCTCGGGATATCGCCCGCCGGCATCTGCAGCGTCGGAGGCGGCGCCGCTGGTGCTGCCGGCGCGGCCGGTGCGGCCGGTGCGGCCGGTGCGGCCGGTGCGGCCGGTGCGGCCG
>NZ_JBNCAB010000143.1:0-9737 GCF_049805555.1 Burkholderia sp. DN3021
CGCCTGGCACGCAGCACCGGCCGCGCTGCGCTTCGAGCTGCGGCGCGCCGACGGCGCATGGCGCTGCCACGGCGCACTGCTGTTCGACGCGCCCGATGCGCTGGCCGTGTTCTTCGCGGCCGCGCCGGCCGCGCTCGCCGACACGCGCGCGGCCTACGCGAACCTGCCCGTGCCGCTCGTGTTCGAGATCGGCCGCACCGAGCTGACGACGGCCGAACTGGCCGATGTCGTCGGCGGCGACATCATCGCGATCGAGCGCTGGCAGGCGCACGAGCAGAACCTGCTGTGCGTCGCGCGGTTGCCCGCCGCGCCAGCGTGGGAGATCACCGGACGGCCGTCGGGCAACCGGCTGACCGTCGAACGAATCAGGGAGATGCCTTTGGAACCGACCCGCACCGACACCGCGCCCGCGACGGCGCACGACGCGCCGCCCGCCGATGCGCCGCGCACGCTCGACGGCCTCGCGGTCGACCTGCGCTTCGAGCTGCCGCCCACGTCGATGCCGCTCGGCGAGTTGAGCGCGCTGCAGCCGGGCGCCGTGATCGAACTGCAGCAAGGAATCAACCAGAGCGTGATCCATCTGGTCGCGAACGGAATGCTGATCGGCACCGGCCACCTGATTGCAGTCGGCCAGAAACTCGGCGTGCGTGTCGTCACGCTGACGCAACCCGCGCCGCGCGAGCGCTGAGCGATGGGCAACCTGCCGAATCCGGTCGCGCTGATCGCGGTGATCGCCGCGCTCGGCATCGCGCCGTTCGCGGCGCTGATGGTGACGAGCTATACGAAGCTCGTGGTCGTGCTCGGCCTCTTGCGCTCTGCGCTCGGGATCCAGCAGGTGCCGCCGAACCTCGTGCTGAACGGCATCGCGCTGATCCTGTCGCTGTTCATCATGGCGCCCGTCGGGATGTCGATCCGCGACGCGCTGCAGGCGCGCCACTTCGACGCATCGGGGCAGCTGTCGACCGCCGACGTCGGCGCGCTCGCCGATGCCGCGCTGCCGCCGATCAAGGATTTCCTCGTGTCGCATACGCGGCAGCGCGACCGCGAATTCTTCGTGCGCACCGCGACGTCGGTCTGGCCGAAGAACCGCGCGGACGGCATCAAGGACGACGACCTGCTCGTGCTGGTGCCGAGCTTCACGCTCGCCGAACTGACGAAGGCATTCCAGATCGGTTTCGTGATCTATATCGTGTTCATCGTCGTCGACCTGCTGGTCGCGAACATCCTGCTCGCGCTCGGGATGCAGATGATCTCGCCGACGACGATCTCGGTGCCGTTCAAGCTGCTGCTGTTCGTCGCGCTCGACGGCTGGTCGCTGCTCGTGCACGGGCTCGTGCTGTCGTACCGCGTGGCGGGCGCGGGATGAATGCGCGCGGCCTGCGAACCGCCGCCGCGCACCTGTGCGCGCTGGTCGGGCTGCTCGTGCCCGCATTCGCCGGAATGCAGCCGCACATCGCGCATGCGGCCAGCGGCGCGGGCTTCGCGCAACTCGCTCGCGCGTGTGCGCCGAATGTCGATCCCGACACGCTCGCCGCGCTCGTGCGCACCGAGTCTGGCTTCAATCCGTATGCGATCGGCGTGGTCGGCGGCCACCTGGCGCGCCAGCCCGCGTCGCTCGACGAGGCGCGCGCGACCGCGCGCGAGCTTGCGTCGCGCGGCTTCAGCTACAGCGTCGGCCTCGCTCAGGTGAACGAACGAAATTTCACGAAATACGGACTCGACGAAGCGACGATGTTCGAGCCGTGCCGCAACCTGCGGGCCGGCGGCGCGATCCTGACCGAATGCTTCGCGCGCTCGTCGGGCACCGGCCGCGCCGCGCAGGCCGCATTGCGCGCGGCGCTGTCGTGCTACTACAGCGGCAACTTCACGACCGGTTTCTCGAGCGGCTACGTGAGCCGCGTCGTCGCGAGCGCGCAGCGCAACGCGCGCGAAGGCGGCGTCGAACCGATTCCGGTCGTGAGCGACACGCCGCCGCCCGAGCGCCGCCGGCGTATGGACGCGGCCGCCACCACGCCGCCCGAACGCGCGCGGCGGCTAGCGTCGCCCGCCGCGTCCGCCGATGCGCCTTCGTGTCACGCGCGCCCGGTGGTGATGATGTGCCGCGGGCTGCCGGCGAACCAGGCGAAGCGGCTGTGCGTGCGGTGTCTCGACCAGTGAACGGGTGAGGCGCGGGCGAACCCGCCGACCGTCGCCGGCAAGTCGAACGCCGCGTCACCCCGCCCGCTGCGCCTCCAGCCACGCCTGGAACATCAGCACCGTCCACAACTGATGCTGCCAGTTCATCCGGCCCGTCTGATGCTGCCGCCACAAACGCTCGACCGCGGCCGCATCGAAGAAACCCTCTTCGCGCAACCGCGACGGCCGCAGCAGCGCCTCGGCCCAGTCGCGCAGCGAGCCGCGCAGCCAGTGATCGACGGGCGCACAGAAGCCCTGCTTCGGCCGGTCGATCAGCGCCGACGGCACGTACTGGTCGAGCAGCCGGCGCAGCAGCGCCTTCGACTGCCCTTCCGGCAAACGCACCGACGCCGGCACGCGCCACGCGAATTCGACGACGTGATGGTCGAGGAACGGCATGCGCGTCTCGAGGCTCACGGCCATCGCCGCGCGGTCGACCTTCGCGAGAATGTCGGTCGGCAAATACGTGAGCGTATCGATCGCCATCGCCTGCTCGGCGAAGCTCAGGTGCGCGGGCCACGCGGACACCGTGTCGAGCGGCGTCGGCGGCTCCTGTCCCGACAGCGCAATGCGCTCGGGATGATGCACCGACGACATCAGCAGCCGGTACAGGCCGATGCGGCTCTCGGCCGTCATCACATGGCCGAGCTTGTGCAGGCGGTCGCCGATGCGCGCCGCCGATTCGCGCGCCTCCACGCCGCCCCATGCGCCCTGCGCGACGGCCGCGAGCTGGTCCGCGTGATCGGGCCGCAGCGCATGCAGCGCGGCGGCGATCCGCGCGCGCACGGCGGCCGGCACGCGATGCAGCTTGCGCCACAGGCGCGGCGTCAGGAAGTAGCGCGTATAGCCGCCGAACAGCTCGTCGCCGCCGTCGCCGGACAGGCTCACCTTCACATGCCGGCGCGTCAGTTCCGACACGAGAAAGGTCGGGATCTGCGATGCATCGGCGAACGGCTCGTCGTAGATCGACGGCAGCTTCGGCACGACGCCGAGCGCATGGTCGGCCGTCACGTAAAGCTCGGTATGCCGCGTGCCGAGATGGCGCGCGACGGCCTTCGCGTAACCGGCTTCGTCGTAGCCGGCTTCATGAAAGCCGATCGTAAACGTGTCGACCGGCGTCGCCGATTGCGCCTGCATCAGCGCGACGATCGCCGACGAATCGACGCCGCCCGACAGGAACGCGCCGAGCGGCACGTCGGCTTCCATCTGCCGCGCGACGGCCTGGCGCAGGATCGCGTCGAGCTGGCCGACGGCCTCGTCGGCACTGCCCTCGAACGGCTGCTCGCGGCCGCTCTCGATCGCCTGTTCGAGCGTCCAGTACGCGCGCACGCGCGGCGTGTCGCGCGCATGCTCGAACTGGATGTACGTGCCGGGCGGCAGCTTGCGGATGCCGCGATAGATCGTGTACGGCGCGGGCACGCTCGACTGGCGCAGATACAGGCACAGCGCGTCGCGGTCGACCGTGCCGTCGAAGCCCGGATAGCCGCGCAGCGCCTTCAGCTCCGACGCGAACACGAGCGCGTCGCCGATCCGGCCGTAGTAGAGCGGCTTCTCGCCGATCCGGTCGCGCGCGAGCGTCAGCACCCGCGATGCGCGATTCCACAGCGCGAACGCGAACATGCCGGTCGCGCGCCGCAGCGTCGCCTCGACACCCCACGCGACGATCGCCGCGATCAGCACCTCGCTGTCGGAGTGGCCGCGCCACGCCGGTGCGCGACCCGCGCGCTCGAGCTCGGCACGCAGTTCGCGATGGTTGTAGATTTCGCCGTTGAAGACCATGACGTAGCGGCCGCACGCGGACGCCATCGGCTGCCGGCCATGCACCGACAGGTCGACGATCGCCAGCCGCCGGTGGCCGAGCGCGATGCCGGCTTCCGGATCGACCCAGATCCCCTGCCCGTCCGGCCCGCGATGCGCGAGGCTCGCCGTCATCCGCGCGAGCGTGCCGCGCGCTGTCTCCTCATCGATGGCGACGGTATTCAGAAAGCCGTCGATTCCACACATGTGATTTGTCTGCCCCTGTTGACTTGTTCCGTCACGCGCGGCGCAACCTCGCGGCCCGCCATCAGGCGTGACGGTCGAGCCATATTACGAAGAAATAATTCAGCAATAATTCACTGGTGAATTCGGGCCGCGGCCGGAAAAAAAACGGAGTCAAGCGCCGCGCGCGCATGACCACGCAAAGGGCCATATCGAAATGGAGCGATTGGCCACGCCGGTTCGCTGACCGGAAAAAGGGGGATATGCCCGCCGCCGCGTGCGTCAGACAGCGCCGGTCGCCCATTTCAGCAACTGCGCGACCTCGCGGAAATGCTGCTGCTGGATCGTGCCGTTCTCGGGTGTCGTCTCGTACAGCGCCTGCGCGAGCCCGACGTTCGCAAGCGTCGGGCGCAGCGCGTCGCGCGCGAGCCGCACGATCCGCTCGGCCGCCTCGCCTTCGCCGCGCGCGAGCACCCACGGCAGCGTGCCGATCCCGCCGTAATAGAGCGCGACCGCGACGCGCGGCGAATAGACGACCACCGACGCGAAACCGATCCGGTCCGGCAGCGACGCGAACTGCGCTTCGCGCGCGAGCTGCCGGCGCTTCGCCTCGATGTGCGGGTCGCCCTCGTCCTCCTTGTGCTCGCGTCGCACTTCGTCGATCGACATCTTCATCTTCTGGTTGAACTCGTGCCGCTGATGCACGATGTCGATCAGCGCCATCACGATGTAGATCAGCGCGGCCCAGCCGAACAGCAGCATCAGCAGCTTCACGATCAGCGCGAGGATCGATATCGGCCGCGTGAAACCCGACTGCACCGACGGGTCGAGCGACTCGACGATCAGCCAGCCGAGCGTCGCGGCGAGCAGCACCGTCTTCAGCAGCATCTTCGCGAGATTGACGAGGTTGCGCATCGACCACAGGTTCTTCAGCCCCTCGGCCGGATTGAGCCGCGACAGCTGCGGCATGAGGCGGCTCCACGCCATCACGCCGCCGACCTGCACGAAGCCCGCGAGCAGCCCGGCCAGCAGCCCGGCCGCGACGATCTGCGCGGACAGCGTCGCCCAGTCGCGCGCGGCGCCGTCGATCAGCACCGCGATCCGTGCGGACGGGTCGGCCGCGCCGACCGCGTCGAACACGAGCCGGAACAGCGACTGCAACCGCGCGAACAGCGCGCCGATTCCGACCGCGAGCGCGACGCATACGCCGACGAAGAACGCCGACGAAATCGTTTCCGCGCTCTTCGGCACATCGCCTTTCTCGCGCGCCTCGCGCAAGCGCTTCGCGGTCGGCTTCTGGTCCTTTTCGGCCATATCGGCTCCGTCGCGCGCTCAGGCGCCGCCGTGCGCGGCGAACAGCGCGCGCAGCAGCGCCATCAGCCCGCTGTCGGGGCTCAGCAGCGAATGCAGCGATGCGTACACCACCGGCAGGAACAGCACCATCATCAGCAGCGCGAGCGCGCTCTTCAGCGGCTGCGAGAACACGAAGATGTTGAGCTGCGGCACCGCGCGCCCGACGAGGCCGATGCCGAGCTCGACGAGCACCAGCACGATCGTCACCGGCGCGGCGAGCTTCACCATCCATTCGAAGATCGTGTCGGTCTGCCGCACGATGAAGGTCTGCAGCATCGACGAGAAATCGGGGCCGAGCGAGCCGATCGGCCACCACGCGTACGACTGCGCGAACAGTTGCACGAGCACCTGCAGGCCGCCGGCCGTGACGAACAGCGCGATCGCGACGAAATTGAGGAAGCCCGATGTCGGGCCGCCCTCGTGCCCGCCCATCGGATCGAAGAACGCGGCGCTGCCGCTGCCCGTCTGGAAGTCGATCAGGTAGCCGACGCCCTGGATCGCGAACAGCACCGCGCTGAACGCGCCCGCGAGCAGCATGCCGACCACCGCCTCCTTCGCGACGAGCAGGCACCACATCAGGAACGGCAGTGCGGCCACCTGCGCGGAATCGATCGCCGGCGCGACGAACGCGGCGATCACGACGGCGATCCCGTTGCGCACGAGCCCCGTGATGATCTGTTCGTTGAATACCGGCACGACGAACATGATCGGCAACAGGCGCGGCATCACGTAGAGCAGCGGCCGCAGCGTGCCCGCGACGTCGTTGAAACCCGCGGCCTGGTCTAGCATCGGCGCTCCGCGGCGGAGGGCGGCTCGGGGTCGTCGGCCGGGGCGGCCGGGGTGGTTAAGGCGGTTGAAGCGGCTGCGTCGCTCATGTCGGTCACGTCGACCGAGCCGGCTTCCGCATCGGCCGGCCGGGCGGCCATCTCCGCGTCGAACGCGGCGGCCGCTTCCGGCTGCGCGGCCGCATGGCCGGCCACGTCGCCCGCCGCGCCTGACCATACCCCGGCCGTCGCGAAGCGCCGCACCGCGTAGCCGTCCGCGACTTCGTCGGCATCGCGCTCGACCCGCGCGGCGCGCGCGTGCAGCGCCTTCTCGCCGGCCTTGTCGAGCTTGTCCTCGGCGGCCTTCGCCTTGCGCGCGGCGCGCTGCAGGTCGGCCAGCGTCGCCTCGTGGCCGCGATGCACGTGCGCGGCCTCGCTCACCGACGCGTTCGCGGTGCCGATGTGCCGGTCGAACGTGCGCGTATCGGCCGCCGCGTTCTGCAGCGCGCGCGCCTCGCGCACGTCGTCGGCAAGACGCGTCTGGATCGCGGCCTTCGCGGCCACCTGCTGCGCGAGCTGCGCGTGCGCGGCGTCGAGCGCGCGGCGGCTCTGCGCGGCGATGCCCTGCTGGCGCGCGGCCGCGACGCGCGCGATCTGGCTGCGCATCTCGCGCACGCGCTTCAGGCGCGCAAGCGTGGCGAGCACGAGGCGGTCGTCGGCTTCAGACATGATCGTTCGCCAGCTTCGTCAGCTTCGCGAGCAGCGCGTCGAAATGCACGTCCTCGTGCGACGCCTGCGCGCAGAACGCGCCGATCGCGTCGCGCGCGCGCAGCGCGAGATCGCCGAGCCGGTCGCTGCCTTCGCGATATTCGCCGATCTGCACCAGCAGTTCGATCTCCTGGTACTTCGCGATCAGCTCGCGCACGCGCGAGGCCGCCTGCTGGTGCGCGCGGCTCGCGACGAGCGGCATCACGCGCGACAGGCTCGCGAGCACGTCGATCGCCGGATAGCGGTTCGCGAGCGCGATCTTGCGCGACAGCACGATATGGCCGTCGAGGATCGAGCGCACTTCCTCGGCGATCGGGTCCGATTCCTCGTCGCCTTCGACGAGCACCGTGTAGAGCGCGGTGATCGACCCGTTCGCGCCCTGCCCCGCGCGTTCGAGCAGGCGCGGCAGCACCGCGAACGTCGACGGCGGAAAGCTGCGCCGCGTCGGCGGCTCGCCGCTCGCGAGGCCGACCTCGCGCTGCGCGCGCGCGAAGCGCGTCAGCGAATCGACCAGCAGCAGCACGCGCTTGCCCGCATCGCGGAAGTGCTCGGCGATCGCGGTGGCGACGAGCGCGGATTTCACGCGCTCCATCGCGGGACGATCGGACGTCGACACGACGACGATCGAACGCGCGCGCACCTCGGGCGACAGGCTGTGCTCGATGAATTCGCGCACCTCGCGGCCGCGTTCGCCGACCAGCGCGATCACGTTCACGTCCGCCTGCGCGCCGCGCGCGATCATCCCGAGCAGCGTGCTCTTGCCGACGCCCGACGGCGCGAAGATGCCGACGCGCTGCCCGACGCCGAGCGTCATCAGAGCGTCGATCACGCGCACGCCGGTCGGAAACGGCGTGTCGATCATCTGGCGCGCGAGCGGGTTCGGCGGGTCCTGCTGCGTCGACACCCACGCGGCGCCCGTCACCGGCCCGCGATCGTCGAGCGGCCGGCCGAGCCCGTCGAGCACGCGGCCGAACAGCCCTTCGCCCACCGGAAACACATGCTCGCGCCCGGACGGCACGACGGTCGTCTCCGGCGACAGGCCGGCCACGTCGCCGAGCGGCGTGAGCAGCGTCGTCTGCCGCGAAAACCCGACCACCTCGGCGAGCAGCGTCGGCTGGTTCGGCGTGCGAAGTTCGCAGATCTCGCCGAGCCGCGCGCGGATGCCCGTCGCGTTCAAGATTTGCCCGACCGCGTGATTGACGCGGCCCTGCACCGACACCGGCGAGAAAAACGCGAGCCCCGCGTCGAGTTCGCCGACGAGGCGGCCGCGATCGAACGGCGCGCCGTCGTCGTCGCCGCTGCCGAACGGCTGAGCATCGTCGAGCGGCGCGTTCATCGCGCGGCGCCCTTCAGCGCATCGCGGCGGATCGCCTGGCGCAGCGCGTCGATCTGCAGGTCGAGGCTCGCGTCGATGCGCCCGGACGGCGTCTCGACCGTGCACGCATGGCGTTCGAGTTGCGCATCCTCGACGATGCGAATCTTCTGCCGGTTCGATTGCCCCGCGAATGCACCGTCGAGCGCGTCGCGCATTTCGTCCTTGCGGCCAGGCGCGACATGCACGACCAGGAACGCCTCGTCGCGCACGAGCGGCGCGATCCGCGCCAGCGCGGCCTCGTACAGCTTCTGCGTGCTCATCTCGCCGACGATCGCGCGCACGGCCTTCACGACGATGTCGGCCATCGCGTCCTTCATCGTCTCCATCGTGCGCGCGGCCGCGAGCGCCTGCGTGTAGGCCTGCGCGGCCTGCTCGCGCTGCGCGCGGCGCATCCCTTCGTCGTAGCCGGCCGCCTGCCGCTTGTCGAATTCGCGCTGCGCGTCGGCGACGATGCGTGCGGCCTCGTCGTGCGCGGTCGCGATCACCGCGGACGCGTCGAGCAGCGCCGCGTATTCGCGCTCCTTGAGCACCTTGCGCTCCGACAGCAGTTGCAGGTTGTCGCTCGTGATCAGAAAAGCCAGTCCCATGACGCAAGCCTCTCGGGAATCAGAAACAGGAACAGCAATTCGCCGAACTGGTCGCGCTGCGCGCGGTTCAGCCAGTACGGCGCTTCGTCGTCGATCGCGCGGTTGAACTTCAGGCGCGCGCGCCGCGCGATCGCGTCGCCCGCCACGCCGATGAAATCCGCGAGCAGCCGTCCGCCGCGTGCGCGGATCACGACGGGCAGCGCGGCGGGATCCGCGCGCCACGGTTCGAGCGTGTCCGCGAGCGCGCCGAATTCCGGCGCGCGTTCGAGCGCGAGTTCCAGCGCGTCGCCGCCGAGCCGGGCCGCAACTTCCGCGCGGATGCGCCGCACGGTCAGCGCATCGCGCAGCCAGTTGCGATGCAGCAGCAGCCCGGCATACGACGCCAGTTGCTCGAGCGCCGCGCCCGGCAGCAGCGCGAGCCGCGCGCACGGGTTCGCGACGTCGAAGTCGTGCCGGTCGGCAACGCCGTGCGCGTCGAGCAGGTGCCGCGCGAGCAGCTTGCGGCCGGCCGCGCCGAACGCGTCCGGCGAGCGGTAGCGCGCGGGCCAGTCGGCCGGCACGCGCGTCACGTGCAGATAACGGTCGGGCCGCAGGTTGAAGTCGCAGACGAGCGCATGAAATGCGGCACGGCGCGCGGCGGGCGGCGGCGCGAGCGGCTGCAGCCACGGCAGCGGCGCCGTATCGGACGACGGGGCGGCCGCGTCACCCGGTGGTGCATGCGAATCGCTCATGCGC
>NZ_JBNCAB010000144.1:0-9267 GCF_049805555.1 Burkholderia sp. DN3021
CATTTCCTCGGTTCCTTTGCCAGCATTATCGCTGGCAAAGGCCCCGGCCAAACCACTTATCCGTCTGTCCGAATTTGCGCGGCCACCTCTCGCTCCGTTGACGTCTACATGCTACGCGAACATAGTTCAGTTAACAACGGAACGGGACACTAGGTGCGGAGGATTTCGCGCTTACGATTGAAGGAGAACGTGAGTCAGTATGACTTTCCGTGATGCAGGGTGCGGTGCCGCACCGTTGGATAGACGCCGATAATGGATCGCTTACAAAGAATCTACCAGACTCACTACGAAACGCGTGCCCACGCCCGCCTGGATATCGTCGATTGGATCGAGGGCTATTACAATCGGCAACGCCTGCATACCTCGATCGACTTCCTCACCCCCGTCGACTACGAGGCTAGCTTGATCGCCGCATGAGTTGCTGTACGTGAAAACAAGGCAGGGTCAGTTTGACATGCGGGCGTCGATGAGCCGTCGTGGCAACTGCTACGACAACGCACCCATCGAATCCTTCTGGGGAACGCTGAAGAATGAACTGGTCTATCATCAACGCTCCGCCACGCGCGAGCAGGCACGCCTTGCAATCAGCGAATACATCGAAATCTTCTACAACCGGCAACGCACTCAGGCGCGTCTGAACTACCAATCGCCTGTCGCGTTCACGCAGCGCTTCTATCTGAATCGGATCGCTGCTTAACCCGTTGGCCTCCACGAATTCCGTCCGACCTCACTGTTCTCCTCTGCATAAAAACATAAAGCGAGAAGGCAGCCTTCAACGCCTCATACTTCGAAAACGAGGCATCATTCATGTCGGCCATGGGATCGATACTCAGGCGACGCAGCGTCAGTTTCGCCGCAGGCGAGCGCTTGTAATTCCGCCGCCATTCGTCCTGCTGCTCGGGAGGTGCGCCTTCATAGGCTTCCCAGCCCAGCCTCATTTCCTCCCCCATGCGCTCTTGTGCGCTCACTTCCTGTGCAGCCGTCTGAAGCGCCATTCGGGATTGAGCACTGACCTTGGCATCAGCCTCCTGCTGTTCCCGCGCAACGAGGCTCTGCTGCACTTGAACCATCTCCCGCTCAGCCTCAGAGACCACCCAACCTTCTTTGAGCGCTTTCATGAAAAAACCGGCCGGGCTCTTGGTCACCTTGCCCAACTTCAAACTGAAGCGCGTCCGGTCAATCGCCTGCTCTAGCCGTTCATCCGTGTAGGTATCTCGATCGCCGACGATCTGATTGAACTGCGCTGTCGACAGACCAAATTCCTGCTTGAGCGTCTCGTAGATCGCCTTTGCGTGCTCGTGTGTACGCAACTCGCGTTCGGCGAGATCTTTGCGGACGATTCGGAACCGTATGCTGCCGATCTTGCGCGAGCCCTGCACATTACGCGTCTCGTACGAAAGGGAGACGTCGGAGACCTCGTTGATCTGCTGAACCGCAGGCTCGAGCCAGTCCCGCTTGAAGTACTTGAATACCTGCGCGTTCGCGCCCATCTCGCCCTGCCATCCACGCAGTTCGTCGAGCGGAATCCACGCCGTCAGCCCTTCGTCAGCATAGGGCAGCAGATGATCGTACATGACGCGTGCGTACGACAAAGTAAACAGCGAGGTGATGCGCAAACTCAACCAGTGGGACTTGCCCTGCCCACGGATAATCCCAATCAGGTCAGGCGGCACGCGGAACTGGAAGCGCCCGCCCTGATACGAGATGCGGCCGATTAGTTGCGTTGAGCCGAAGGGACGGTCGCCGTCCTCTTCGACCGCCGCGGTCGCCTGGATCAGGGCTTTTTGCGCCTCAGTGATCACCTGCTCGAGGTGCGCGTTGTTGCGGCTTGAGTACCGCATCAACCACTTGAAGTAGTCGAGCTCGATGTCGTACACATCACGCGGACGGGCGTCATTAGCGACAATGAAATACGCCGCGTCAATCAGACGACGGGCCGCGACGCCAAGATCCACGATTCGAATCAGTACGTTGTTGCGCGAGAATCCAATGTCCAAGCGCGCACTTTCAACAGGCAGGCCTTCGGCCGAAGCATCGTCGAATAAGGCCAACGCCAACTGTTGAGACGTTGCGAGTTGCCCTGCTTCCGCCATACGACCTCCAAGCTCGCGCTACTTTTAGCATATTGGGGTGTAAGGTACTGGCGGCAAGGTGATATGTCAACACAGACAACCTCACCTTTATTGCTTATGGTCACAGATTTCCTCACCTTGCGTGCTAATTCGCCTCACCATCCAGCCCAAAGACCTCACCATGAGAGCCAATTCCCCTCACCATTCTGTGGATTTCACCTCACCTTGAAGCTCAATTCACAGCGCCATGCGCACATTTCAGCTCACCTTTATGCCGTAACACATTGATTCATAAAGAACTCGAGAGTCTCGTTTGTGGTTTGCTGGTTTTATTTTTTTAAAGAACAGATAACTAGGTCTACACGATTCGATTCCGGCACGCCAATGCTCTGCCCTGTTTCACCGGAGCCCCGCAGTCTTGGCTCGCCGGCTCACAGCGATATATGACCCGGTAACCAACCCAGAAGCGGCGTGTTCAACGGTGAGGTGAAATGTGTGACGCTCCGAAGCAGCGGCCTATGGGGGCAAGTTCTTTCTGGTGCAAGGTGAGGCGAAATGTGAAGATCGAACAGCGAGGCGAAGTCTCCCTGTGGGCGCCCCTCACAATTCCCCTCACCATAGGTCGAGTTCCTATCGCTCCCGTTATGAAGAAGATCCGCTGGAGCCCAGAGTTAGCTTGATTCTGTCGCCCGCTGACGTCGAAAGTCGGACTCGGAGACGATTTCCATAGCCATTCTTCGGTGGGACGAGTATTCTACGGTTTGCATTGAAAATCTGCATAACCGTGAAAATAGATGGCGAGTGTGAAAAATACACCTCACCGTGGAATCCAAGAGGAAGCATCCAATGAAGATGAGCGAGTTGCCGGCGGTTGAGCGGCAGGTGAGGCTATCTCAGCTCGGCGAGTTTGCTAAGCGATTGTCCGTCATGACCGATGAGCTTCGCGAGGACATTTTGGCGCCGCGCCCGCGAAAGAATCCGCCGGTGTTCACGATCGGCGAACTGAGCGAGATGTGCGGGCTGGATCGCCAGAAGATCAACTACATGGCAACAAAGGAAGGCGGCGATCTACCCCCTGGCGAGGCGCACGGTTCTGGGCGAGCCCGCGTTTTCACGTTGGCGGAAGCACGGACGTGGGTGCAGCGGGCATCGAACATCTTTCAGACTGCGCTCGTTACCGGGAAGGGACAACATCGCGGTCGCGTATTGATCACTGCGAACTTCAAGGGCGGCTCAACGAAGACGACGATCACGATGTGCGAGGCTCAAGCCCTCAGTTTGCGAGGTCGACGTGTTCTGGTCATTGATCTGGATCCGCAAGCCTCTCTGTCCGAACTCTGCGGCCTCTATGCTGAGAAGGATGTGACATGGGAAGACACGGTGCTCCCCTTCATCTACGATCCGTCGATGGGAGGCGGACTGGCTTCGAAAGTGCAGTCGACATACTGGGACGGCATCGACGTTATTCCGGCTCACAACTATTTGCATGATGCCGAGTTCCACTTGCCGACGGCTCAAAAGGAAAATCCGGGATACGAATTCTGGTCGGTTTTACGCCGTGGCATTGAGCCACTCCGCGCAGAGTACGACTACATCATCCTTGACACCGCGCCGTCGCTATCGTACTTGACACTGAACGGACTGATGGCAGCTGACGCGATGGTCATGCCGTTGGTTCCGGAGAGCCTCGACTTCATCTCCTCGGTTTCTTTTTGGTCGCTGTTTTCCGAAATCGCTGCCGGCTTCGTCGAACACGAACTCGACAAAACCTATGACTTCATTTCGGTGCTGCTATCGAAGGTTGACTATGGCACCATGTCGTCGGCGCCGGCGGTACGAGTCTGGGCTCAACGTGCGTACGGCGACTGGCTGTCTGCAACGGAGATCCCTGCTAGCTCGGTGATGAGTAACGGTGCGCTGGCCCTGTCGACGGTCTTTGACCTTTCCCGATCAGACGGCGTGGCGAAGACCTTGGCGCGGGTAAAGCAGCCATTGATGGTCCATTGCAAATGGATCGATGATCAGTCCGTGGCGCGATGGAGGGCCGAGGCATGAGTAACTTTCGAGAACGCATGATGAGTAAAACGGCAAACTTGCGTGCCGCGAAAGATATCCCGCTCGAACCGCAGGAGGATAAGCCGTCCGTTCCGCGAACCGCGCCTGGCATGGCGGGGGCACTCGCCGCCGCGCAGGCGCGCATCCTGGAGCTCGAGAAAAGCACGACGGCACACGAATTGCTGGTCGCCGAGATCGTGCCGAACCCGTGGCAGCCCCGGCGGGTCTTCAATGAAGCGAAGTTGACTGAACTCGCAGAATCGATCCGCGAGGCAGGATTGATCCAGCCGATTATCGTTCGCAAGGCCGCGACGGGCTATCAAATCGTGGCGGGTGAGCGACGCTGGCGCGCGCACAAGATGATCGGGATGGACTCGATCAAGGTTGTGGTTGTCGACATCTCCGACGAAGACATGGCGATGCTTGCCTTGGTCGAGAACGTAGTACGGGATGATCTGGCCGACTACGAGGTCGCTCGCTCGATCCGCGAAACGGAGAAGGAGTTTCCGAATCGCAAGCGAATGGCGGAAGCACTCGGGATATCGCGCTCTGAACTCTATCGTTTTCTGTCGTTCGCTGAGTTGCCTGATTTTGTTCTCAAAGATCTGGACATCCAGCCGCGACTGCTCGGTGCCAACGCGGCGGATCAAATTGTTGCAGTCTTGCGGAACAAGGAGGGGCGCGCGCTCGAGATCGCACGTGAGCTCTGGGCGGAAGTTGTCGCAGGGGATCTCGATCAGACGAAGCTCGCGAAAGCGATTAAGCAATCAATCGACAACGATGATAAGACTGGTCCGGTTAGCGACCGCAACATCGAGAAAATATTTGCAGGCAAAAGCCAGGCCGGATCGATTACCAAAGACGCCGGGAGCTTTACCGTGAAGATCAAGGCGGGGATGCTGAACTCGGAAAAGGAGGAAAAGATTCGAGCCTTGATCTCGCAGTTGTTTGCGGCGACGGACTAAGCCGCTGTCGATCAGGATTGAGCCCGCGGCATGCGGGCTTTTAATTGGTTCTTCACGGATTACTGGGATAGGCGGCCTTGATCTTGAGGAAGAAGTAGGCGCTGTCACGGTATCCGTATGCCATGCGCATCATGACCTTGATGCGATTGTTGATGCCTTCGAGCTGACCGGTATGCATCGGCCAGCGTACGCGCGAGACGATGCCGCGCCAGTACGCAGCCAGTTTGTGAGCAAAGCGCTGCAGCGGTTCGATGCCGCTGGTGTGGGCCTGCGCCAGCCAGGTCCGCCAGGCACGACGCCATTGCCACGCGGTCATAGGCTGCCAGAGCTCCTTGAGCACCGATTTGAGCACGTAGACAGTCATCAGTGTCTGATTGGCTTGCAGCAGCTCGCGTAACTTGATCTGGTGTTCGGCCGACAGATTCTCGCGGTTGCGCAACAACAGCCAGCGCGCCCGTTTCACCATGCGTCGCTGCGGGCGATCATGCTTGAGCCGGTTGGCTTCATCAACGCGCACCCGGTCGATCACCTCCCGGCCGTACTTGGCGACCACGTGATACAGGTCGTACACGACGCGCGCATTCGGGCAGCGCTGTTGCACCTCCAGATCGAATGCAGTGTTCATGTCCATCGCGACGGCTTCAATGCGTTTGCACCGCTCGACGCCGAGCGAGTCGAAGAACGGGCGAATCGCTTCCCAGCTGCGTCCTTCGCCGATCCACAACTCCCGGCGCGTGTCGGCATCCATCACCACCGTGGCGTAGCGGTGGCCATTGTAGAGCGCAAACTCGTCCATTACCAGCCGACACGGCTGGGTCTCGGGCAACGCCTCAAGCCGCGCCTGCAAGCGCCGTGCGTCGATACGCCGGACGGTTTCCCAGTGCAGTCCCGACAGCTGACAGACGTGCGCGACTGGCAGTTTCTCGCACCAGTGCCCGACGAATTCCGCCAGGCGCCGGGTGATTCGGGCGTGGCGATCCAGCCAGCTCACTCGCTCGATGCGCAGCCCGCAGCCGGCACACCGCACCCGGCGCAGCCGCATGCGCAGCCAATCCGCATCGCCCAGCATCGGCAGGTCGCGAATCGTGCGCCAGCCGTGTTCGTGCACGCGCTCGCTGCGCTGGCCGCAGCCAGAGCAGTGCGCAGCCTGGCCCACATGCGGCAGCAAAGTGATGCGCGTCACGCCGGGCGTACGTTCAAGTTCGGAAACGGCAAAACCTTCCCAGAACGGGAGGTCGAGTTTATGATCGGCCATGAAAGCGGCGGTCGTTGGAATCGGCTGATTGGTCGCACAACCAATCTATTCCTTCGGGCACCGCTTTCCTTTTGGTCACTGCCTTCACGCTAATCCGCGAAGAACCTTTTAATTTCCGTGCCGGTGTCCCTATTAGGGACACTCGTGTGGGCCGCACCTTCGTAGCTTAGCTATCGCTACCACTCACCCGTCAGGCGCTCCAACATAGTCACGGCATCAGACACGGCAAGGTCCGGAAACAAGCTCGGCCGGTGGAAATTTTCATGCTTAGTTGGCCTGCCAACGCGACCCGAGGGTCAACGACCTTCACGAACGAAAGTACGTCGTGTTGCCTCTCGTCTAGCGTTAAGAGATAAACCTTGAGTGGTAGATTGGCGTGCCTCACGAGTGCCTTGATAAACCCAATATGGGAGATGACGTACAGATCACAGAGGGCGTTGTAGGCATCCGGGCGACTGGGCTTAATGACTTTCGAGCAGCATCACTGCCATACAGGCACGCCAGGAAAAGCATCACGATAGCGTTGCCCGGAGCAAGCTGGAACTTTGACGCCAATACTACAAGCAGATCTTTGACCGCTCGACGTCGATCATTGACGACCTTCTCCTCGACCAGTGGAGCGGCCTCGATGAAAAGCATCCCGGTCGTCCCATTGGCGTTCTTTCGCGCATGCGAGAAATTCGACGAAGCTCGAGCGAAACTTGCGAAGGTATTCCGAGTCGCCCCATGCGTTCCTGATGAACCATCCGATCGCGAACGTTTCCTTCTCAAGGCATGCTAGCGCTTCTTGCTTGTCGACATCGGCCTGTGCACCGGCTCTCGCCCTCCCGACGGCTCTCGCCATTCCATAATGGAAGTAGTAGGCCGATCGCGTGTTGCAGCAAGTCGATCGCGCGAAGCTTCTCAAGCGCAGCCGGCTTCTTGTCAAGACGTTCCCTGCCTTTATTCGCATTTTTGACAAGCAAGACGACATTGTGATCAAGAAAAAAGAGGATTTCAGGTTGGGTGGCTTCGGCGGTCATGGCGAGGCTGATCCGAGGATAAGGTGCACATCGACCAGGCGATGCGTCGGCGCCACACCACTGGCTGTGGAGAATGCGGCTTCCCTCTATTCCCAGCTTTCGTACGCCAGGACATTTCATAATTGCTCGAGCATCGGGCCGAGAATTTGGGCGCCGAGCAGGCGAGCCGCTCGCTAGTCGAATGTGAGTAGCGGCGGCTGGCCCGCAGTGCCAGCCTGACCGACGTGCAGGCTGGCAGCGAAATCCCCGCCGTGCTCGCGGTACAAGTGCAGTGCGCGTTCAAGCGCGCCTTCCGCCTCAAAACTCAGATCGCGCGTCTCAAGTAGCGCCGTGAGCGCGGTCAGGATTTGCAGGCGATCGAATCGGTAGCGTGACCTCAGCACCCATTCGAGCTCGAGCATCACGGTCACTGGCACGTAGAACGCCTCGGCTTGCCCGGCCGAGGCTGCGAACAGCTCACGAATGCGCGCGACCCGGTTGACGTCGTCGTTGGTGTTGATGGCGGTCCAGAACCGCGCTTAAACGGCGGCGCAATGTCGAGTATTTCGCTCAAGTACGAAGGGCCGCAAGGGCCCCTTTGATGTGACGTGCTCGGTGCCGTTCAGAACGGCGGATCGTGTTTTCGCGTGTGGACGTTTCGTGACGCACGCAGCTCGCGCAGTTGTTCGTGGAGCTGAACGCCGTAGAAGTCGGTGATCATGGCAAGCAGGTCATCAAGCAGCTCGAACACGGCTAGCGCCTGCTCGGGTGTCCAGTCGTCGGGTACGATGAACGGTAGACCGCGCCGGCGTCCCGAAGGCAACAGTGGTGTGCGACTCATGATGTTGCCACCTTCTGCGCCGCGGGCCTGCGGGTTTTGCGCTGCCGGGCCCGTGCCTCGTTACGCTCGCGCGCTTCCTTGAGCCGGTACGACTCGCCCTCGATCGAGATCACCTCGGCGCGATGCACGAGGCGGTCGACCAGCGATACCACGCAGGCCGCGTTCGGGAACACGTCCGACCACTCCTTGAACGGCTTGTTGGTCGTTACGATGGTCGAGCGCTTTTCGTATCGACGGCTGACGAGCTCGAACAGCAGGTCCGCATGGCGGTTCGAGTACGATAGGTAGCCGACCTCGTCGATCACCAGGATGTCCGGCGTGGCATAGTGCTGCAAACGCCGGCGCAACGCCGAGTCGCTGTCCAGTGCCGCGAGCTCGCCGAGCATTTCGCTGGCCGACTTGAACAGCACCGTGAGTCCTTGGATGAGCGCATGATGCGCCAGGGTCTGCGCGAGCGTCGACTTGCCGACGCCGTTCGGGCCGATGAACACGACGTTGGTCGCGTCGTCGAGGAATGAGAGCGACATCAGTTCCTCGACGGCCATACGATCGATTCGCTTGGGCCAGTCCCAGTCGAAGTCGGTCAGGATCTTGAACTTGCCCAGCTTCGCGGCACGGATACGGCGCTGCAGCGAACGCTGCGTTCGCTCGTCCTCTTCCCATTGCAGCAGCGGCGCGAGCCACTCGGAGCCGTCCACCTCGGACCAGTGCTCGACGAGAGCGTTCAGACGCAGTGCCTTGGCGCGCAAACGCAGCATCTCATTGTTGTTCGGGATCGACGTCATCCTTTTCCTCCGCAGTCAGTTGATCGTAGGTGTCGAGTCGGTGAGGTTGCACGGGCGTATCCTTGCGCCGCACGTGTTCCGGCAGATTCATGGCAACAGGCGGCGGTGCACCGCGCGCGGTGCGGCGACGCCCCAGCGCAGCACGCACGGTATTCGTATGGGCCGATCCCGCCCGCAGGGCATCTTCGACAGCGGCTTGCAACGTAAGCGCTCGACACGTACCGTCTGTTCATGAGGGCGCGGCACCGGCAATCTGATTCCCATCAGATGTAATGGGAATCAGATTGATGAAG
>NZ_JBNCAB010000145.1:0-9146 GCF_049805555.1 Burkholderia sp. DN3021
GGGGGCAGGTGAATTTGTTTATACTTGACGGGGGGGGGCTCGGGGGGCGGTGGGCCCGAGGGCGGGGGCGGTGCCGGGCCGCGTGCTCGCACAAGCCGCGCAGGCCGCACCGAAGCGCGTGGTCGTGATCGGCGGCGCGCTCGCGGAAACCGCGTTCGCGCTCGGCGGTGCCGAGACGCCGCGCTACCGGCTCGTCGGCGCCGACACGACCTGCACGTACCCCGACGCCGCGAAGCGCCTGCCGAAGGTCGGCTACCAGCGCGCGCTATCGGCCGAGGGGCTGCTGTCGCTGCGGCCCGATCTCGTGCTCGCGTCGGCCGAAGCCGGCCCGCCCACCGCGATTGCGCAGGTGAAAAACGCCGGTGTCGCGGTGACGACGTTCGACGAACGCCACGACGTCGAGTCGGTGCGCGCAAAAATCACCGGCGTCGCGCAGGCGCTCGACGTGCGCAATGCGGGCGCCGCGCTGCTGCAGCGCTTCGATCGCGACTGGCAGGCCTCGCGCGACGCGGTCGCCGTACGCGCACCCGGCGGCGCGCAGCCGCCGCGCGTGCTGTTCGTGCTGAACCATACCGGCAACCAGGCACTCGTCGCCGGCCAGCGCACGGCCGCCGACGCGATGATCCGCTACGCGGGTGCGCGCAACGCGATGCAGGGCTTCGATCACTACAAGCCGCTGACGACCGAGGCGCTCGCGGCCGCCGCCCCCGACGTCGTGCTGATCTCCGACGAAGGGCTCGCGGCCGTCGGCGGCCGCACCGCGCTGCTCGCCACGCCCGGCTTCG
Source organism: Burkholderia sp. DN3021 (assembly GCF_049805555.1). Lineage (NCBI taxonomy): Bacteria > Pseudomonadati > Pseudomonadota > Betaproteobacteria > Burkholderiales > Burkholderiaceae > Burkholderia > Burkholderia sp. DN3021. Next base: position 786 of record NZ_JBNCAB010000145.1, read on the forward strand.
GCGCGACACCGGCCGGCCGCGCGCAGCGCGTCGTGTCGCTCGATGCGCTGTTCCTGCTCGGGTTCGGCCCGCGCCTGCCGCTCGCCGTCACGACCCTGTACCGACGCCTGTCGGATGCGCTCGCCTGATTCCGGACCGCCCCGATGCCCGCTCACGCTTCGCCTTTCCCTGCACCGTCGCCCGCCTCGCACTCCGGCGCCGCGCGCATCGGCACGTCGCGCCGCTTCGCGCCGTTCGCGCTGGCCGCGCTCGCGTGCCTCGTGTGCGCGATGTCCGTCGTTGCGCTGTGCGTCGGCGCGTACCGCATTCCGCTCGCGCAAGCATGGGCCGCGCTGACCGGCGATGCAGCCGCGCAGCAGGCCCGCGCGGTGCTGCTCGACATCCGTGCGCCGCGTGTCGCGCTCGCGCTGCTGGTCGGCGGCGGCTTCGGCGCGACCGGCGCCGCGATGCAGGCGCTGTTCCGCAATCCGCTCGCGGATCCGGGGCTCGTCGGCGTGTCGAGCGGCGCCGCACTCGGCGCGACGACGACGATCGTGCTCGGCCCCGCCCTATTTGCCGCGCACGTGAGCGCGGCCGCATTGCCCGTCGCGGCCTTCGCGGGCGCGCTCGCGGTCGCGGCGCTCGTCTACCGGCTCGCCGCATCGCGCGGCCGGCTCGCGCTGCCGCTGCTGCTGCTCGCCGGCATCGCGATCAACGCGCTGGTCGGCGCGGCGATCGGGCTGCTGACATTCGTCGCCGACGACGCGCAGCTGCGCTCGCTGACCTTCTGGAGCCTCGGCAGCCTCGGCGGCGCGCAATGGTCCGCGCTGGCGGCCGTCGCGCCGTGCGTCGCGATCGGCTGCGTGCTGCTCGCACGTGAACGCGATGCATTGAACGCACTGCAGCTTGGCGAAACCGAGGCGCTGCATCTCGGCGTGCCGGTGCAGCGGCTGAAGCGGCGCGTGCTCGTCGCGGTCGCGCTCGCGGTCGGCGCGCTCGTGTCGTGCGCGGGCATCATCGGCTTCATCGGGCTCGTCGCGCCGCATTGCGTGCGGCTCGCGTGCGGCCCCGACCAGCGCATCGTTCTGCCCGGCGCCGCGCTGCTCGGCGCGCTGCTGACGCTCGCCGCCGATCTCGCCGCGCGCACGGTCGCCGCGCCCGCCGAAATCCCGCTCGGCGTGCTGACCGCGCTGCTCGGCGCGCCGTTCTTCCTCGCGCTGCTGTGGAAAAGCCGCGGCGCGCTCGGCGGCTAACCCTTCCGTCACGATGACCATGCTGACCGCCCACCATCTCGACGTCGCCCGCCGACACACCGCCATCCTTCGCGACCTGTCGCTGTCGATCGAGCCCGGCCGCGTGACCGCGCTGCTCGGCCGCAACGGCGCGGGCAAGAGCACGCTGCTGAAGACCTTCGCCGGCGAGCTGACCGGCAGCGTCGCGCCGAACGGCGTGCGCGTGACGGGCAACGTCACGCTGAACGGCGAACCGCTCGCGCGCATCGACGCGCCAAGGCTCGCGTGCCTGCGCGCGGTGCTGCCGCAGGCCGCGCAGCCGGCCTTCTCATTCAGCGTCGACGAAATCGTGCTGCTCGGCCGTTATCCGCATGCGCGGCGCAGCGGTGCGCGGCACGTGATCGCGCACCGCGATCGCGACATCGCGTGGCGCGCGCTCGAACGCGCGGGTGCCGAAGCGCTCGTCGGTCGCGATGTCACGACGCTGTCGGGCGGCGAACTTGCACGCGTGCAGTTCGCGCGCGTGCTCGCGCAGCTGTGGCCGGACGACGACGGTATGGAGGGCGGCCCGCGCTACCTGCTGCTCGACGAGCCGACCGCCGCGCTCGATCTCGCACATCAGCACCGGCTGCTCGATACCGTGCGCGCGGTCGCACGCGAATGGCAGCTCGGCGTGCTTGCTATCGTGCACGACCCAAACCTCGCCGCACGGCACGCAGATACGATCGCGATGCTCGCCGACGGCACGATCGTCGCGCACGGCACGCCGCGCGACGTGATGACGCCCGCCCATATCGCGCAATGCTACGGATTCGCGGTGAAGATGGTGGAAACCGGCGACGGTACGCCGCCGGTGATGGTGCCTGCGTAGCGTAGGCAAATACTGCACGGTCGTTGCGTCGCTCGATGTCCTACGCTGCCGTCAACTGCGACGTTCACCCGACATCATTCGCGCATCCCCTTCGAGGAGCCTCTCGTGCCGCTTTCAATGACCCGCATCATCCTGTACGTCCGCGACGTCGCGTTGCAGAAGGCGTTCTACCAGCGGTATTTCGACCTGCCAGTCATCGAGGAAATCAATGGTGAATGGGTCGTGCTCGATGCGGGCGCGATCGAACTGGCGCTGCATCTGGCGGGCCCGGCGTTTCGCCAAACAACCTCGTTCGTGCATGCGAATTCCGACGCAAACGCCGTGAAGCTCGTTTTCTCGATCGACGCCGATATCGACACGCACCGCGACCGACTCTCCCGCGACGGCGTGACGGTACGCGATCTCAAGCGCTACGACGGCTTCGCGTACCGGATGTACGACGGCCTCGATCCGGAGGGCAACGTCTTCCAGGTGATGCAGCCGGACTGAATGTCGGCGCGCGGGCCGCGCTCAATGCTCGACATCCGCCGCACCGAAGGTCCGCATCTTCCACCCGAGCCGCACCGCAAGCATCCGCATCGAGAATCCGGCCGCCAGCGCGATCACCGTCGCAAGGCCCGCATCGATGCCGAGATGCTGAATCCCGACATACAGCGTGCCCGTGACGAACGCGACGCTCGCGTACAACTCCTCGCGCAGGATCAGCGGCATCTCGTTGCACAGCAGGTCGCGCAGCATCCCGCCGCACACGCCCGTGATCGCGCCGGCCAGCACGACGATGATCGGCGCCGTGCCGGTCGACGCGCCGATGTCGCAGCCGATGATCGTGAACGCCGCGAGGCCGATCGCGTCGACGGTGACGAACAGCGTCTTCATCCGCGCGACATGCCGGGCAACCCACGATGCGACGGTCGCCGCGACAAGCGTGATCACCAGGTATTCGGGATGTGCGATCCAGCCGAGCGGATAGTGGCCGAGCAGCACGTCGCGCACGGTGCCGCCGCCGAGCGCCGTCACCGCGCCGACGAGCGCGAGCCCGAAGCGGTCCATCCCGCGCCGCATGCCCATCAGCGCCCCCGACATCGCTTCCGCGACGATCGCAATCAGATAGAGCGTATGCATCGCGCGCGTCAGTCGTCGGTCCGGAACAGGTCGAGCACGCGTTCGCGCTCGGCCGCATCGACCGCTGCGGGCATCGGCTCGCCGGGCTTGCCGTGGTCGGCAGGCGCGTCCGACGCGTCCTGCACCGCCGCGCCGCCGCAGGCGAAGCGGCTGCGGATGTATGGCGGCACGTCGGCCGTGCACGTGCCGCGCGTGTATTCGGCGTAGACGAAGTCGCCGTCGACGAGCGCGACGTCCTGCGGCGGCGAAGCATCGACCGGCGTGCGCCCGTCGACGGCCGTCTTCATGTAGTCGAGCCAGACCGGCAGCGCCAGCGTCGCGCCGGTCGCGCGCCCCATCGGACGCGGCGTGTCGTAGCCGAGCCACGCGACCGCAACGATGCCCGACGAGTAGCCGGCGAACCACACGTCCTTCGATCCGTTCGACGTGCCCGTCTTGCCGGCCGCGTCGTCGCGGCGCAGCGCCAGCGCGCCGCGCGCGGTGCCGGCCCGCACGACGTCGCGCAGCATGCTGTCCATCACGAACGCGTTGCGCGCCGACACGACGCGCTCGCCTGCCGGTGCGGTCGCCTCGTACATCGCGCCGCCGTGACGCTGCTTCACCGACAGGATCAGGCGCGGCTCCATCCGCGTCCCGCCGTTCGCGAACACGCTGTACGCGCTCGCGAGTTCCAGCGGCGTCACCGCGCCCGCGCCGAGCGCGAGCGGCAGCGATGCCGGATTGCGCTGCGCGTCGAAACCGAAGTGCGCCGCGTGCTGCTGCACGTAGCGCGCGTCGGCGGCCTGCATCAGGCTGACCGCGACCAGGTTCTTCGAGCGCACGAGCCCGCGCCGCACCGGGATGAAGCCCTCGTAGCGGTTGCCGAAATTGCGCGGACGCCACGGTCGCGCGCCGGTTTCCTCATGCGTGAGCGTGCGCTGCGTATCGTCGACGAGCACGCCGGGGAAGTAGCCCTTCTCCAGCGCCGCCGAATAGACGAACGGCTTGAAGCTCGAACCCGGCTGGCGATACGCCTGCAGCGCATGGTCGAACACGTTGCGATTGAAATCCGCGCCGCCGACGAGCGCGAGCATGTCGCCGGTGGCCGCATCGAGCGACACGAGCGCGCCTTCGAGCCCGTTGCGCGCATCGCGCGTCGCGCGTGGCTGCCGGCTCAGCGTGCGGTCGAGCGCGGCTTCGGCCGCGCGCTGGTCGCGCATCGAGACCGTCGTCGTCACGTCGAGGCCGAGCGTATAGGCATCGTCGTGAAAACGCTCGACCATCATGCGGCGCGCGCGCTCGGCAACGTACGGCGCGGCGACGATCCCGGGCGGCGGCGTGGTCGCCAGCGCGATCGGCGCGTCGACGGCCGCGCGGTACGTCGCGTCGTCGAGCTGGCCGAGCGCGTGCATCCGGCCGAGCACATAGTTGCGCCGCGCGGTTGCGCGCGACGGGTTGACGACCGGGTTGAACGCGGACGGCGCCTTCGGCAGCCCCGCGAGCACGGCCGCCTCGCCCGCGCTCAGCGCGTCGAGCGGCTTGCCGAAATACACGTTCGCGGCCGCCGCGAAACCGTACGCGCGCTCGCCCAGGTAGATCTCGTTCATGTACAGCTCGAGCAGCTTGTCCTTGCTGTATTCGCGTTCGAGCTTGGCCGCCATCAGGATCTCGGCGAGCTTGCGGCTCAGCACCTTGTCGCGCGTCAGGTAGAAGTTGCGCGCGACCTGCATCGTGATCGTGCTGCCACCCTGCCCAGGCTGCCCCGTCACGACGTTCGCGAACGTCGCGCGCCCGAGGCCGCCGACATCGACCGCGCCGTGCTGGTAGAACTTCGCATCCTCGGCCGCGAGCAGCGCCTGCCGCATCAGCGGCGGAATGCGTTCGAGCGGCACGAACTCGCGCCGCTCGATGCCGTATTCGGCCAGCAAGTCGCCGTCGCGCGAGAAAATCCGCAGCGGCAGCGCGGGACGATAGACGGCCAGGTGCTCGACGGACGGCAACTGCATCCAGATGCGCTGGATCGTCCATGCGCCGATGCCCGCGCACGCGAGCGTCAGGCCGAGCAGCGCGCCCGCGAGCGTGCGCCATACGCGTCGGCGGCGCGGCGGCGCGGGTTGCGGCGGAGGGGAAGCGGTGTGGTCGGTCATGTCGGGCTCCTTCTTCGAGGCCGCGACGGCCGGCGCGCGACAGGCGCCTGCCGATCGCAGAAGGCGCGCATTGTCGAAGGGATGGCGCGAAACCGGAACATTCTTTAGCCAAAGTTTGGCAGGCTGAATTTTATTTAGGAAAGCGCGCCGGAGCCGTTCGCGCAGCGCATGCCGGCCTGCGGCGCACCGTCGGACAAACCGCGCGGCATGCGGTCCGGTTCGCCTGTACCATCGCGTGATGTTCGATCGATACATCGGCCTGTGGGGCCTCGTTCCCGACGGCGGCCCGATCCTGACCGCGAGCGGCGGCCTGCTGCCCGTTCTCTGGCACGCGCGACCCGCGATGCTGAAGGTCGCCACGTGCGACGAAGAGCGTCGCGGCAATGCGCTGATGACCTGGTGGAACGGGCAAGGCACCGCGCAGGTGTGGCAGCACGACAGCGACGCGATCCTGCTCGAACGCGCGCAGCCGGCGCCGTCGCTGGCCGGCTTTTCGGCTTCGGGTCATGACGACGACGCGATGCGCATCGCGTGCGACGTCGTCGCGCGGCTGCATGCGCATCGTGCTGAGCCGCCTGCGGTCGTGCCGCTGCACGACTGGTTCCATGCACTGCTGTCGGATGCCGCGGCCAACGACGTGCTGCGCCGATCGGCCGCAACGGCACGCGCGCTGCTGTCGGCACAGCCCGTCGATGAAGTCGTCCTGCACGGCGACATCCATCACGGCAACATCCTGCATTTCGGCTCACGCGGCTGGCTCGCGATCGACCCGAAGGGGCTGCGCGGAGAACGCGGCTTCGACTACGCGAACCTGTTCTGCAATCCCGCGCACGACATCGCGGTCGACCCGGTGCGCTTCGAGCAACGCGTCGCGTGCGTGGCCGACGCCGCGCAGCTCGACCGCCGCCGGCTGCTGCAGTGGATTCTCGCGTGGGCGGGCCTGTCGGCCGTATGGCTGATGGAAGACGGCCTGCCGCCCGATACGCGGCTGCAGGTCGCGGCGCTGGCCGCGACCGCGCTCGGCCTGTAGCGCGCACGACGCCGGCCGCACCGCCCATGAAAAAGCCCGCCGGCATGCACCGGCGGGCTTGCGTATTCGACTGCTGGCGCGGCGCTTAGCGCGCGGGGTTCAGCGTCAGGTTCATGTGACGGTTCACGTCCTTGTACAGCAGGTAGCGGAAGCGGCCAGGGCCGCCCGAATAGCATGCCTGCGGGCAGAACGCGCGCAGCCACATGAAGTCGCCCGCTTCCACCTCGACCCAGTCCTGGTTCAGGCGATAGACGGCCTTGCCTTCGAGCACGTACAGGCCGTGCTCCATCACGTGCGTTTCAGCGAACGGAATCACGCCGCCCGGCTCGAACGTCACGATGTTCACGTGCATGTCGTGGCGCATGTCGCTCATGTCGACGAAGCGCGTCGTCACCCACGCGCCGTTGGTGCCCGGCATCGGGATCGGTTCGACGTCCTGCTCGTTGGTCACGAAGGCTTCGGGGAGCGGGATGCCGTCGACGGCCTGGTAATGCTTGCGGATCCAGTGGAAGCGCACCGCGGCATCGCTGACGTTGTGCAGCGTCCAGTCCGCACCCGGCGGAATGAACGCGTAGCCGCCCGGCTTCAGCACGTGCTTCGAGCCCTGCAGCGTCAGCTCGGCTTCGCCTTCGACGACGAACAGCACGGCTTCGGCGTTCTTGTCCTGCTCCGGCTTGTCGCTGCCGCCGCCCGGGTTCACTTCTACGATGTACTGCGAGAAGGTTTCGGCGAAACCCGACAGCGGGCGGGCGATCACCCACAGGCGCGTGTTCGTCCAGAACGGCAGCCAGCTCGTGACGATGTCGCGCATCACCCCCTTCGGGATCACCGCGTACGCCTCGGTGAACATCGCGCGATCGGTCAGCAGATCGGTCTGCGGCGGGTGGCCGCCATGCGGCGCGTAATACGTTGTCTTAGACATATGCATCCAGGCAATGGGTTGGTCCGGCCCCGGGCGCAAACGGCATCGGGCGGCACGCATGCGCGTGGGGCGCGCATGCGGCGGCGGGACAGCGTTGCCGGGGTGGCTTGAAAGCGCATGCGCCTTCGTTCGGTCGGCCAGGCTTCGCGACGGATCCGTCCGGTTGATCGGACGCGGCGACCGATGCTGGTGGAGCCGGTGGCCGGGCCGCGGCGTTCGCGCTCATGCGACGAGGCGAGACGCGGCGGATGGCTCGGTTCGATTCCGTACGCGGGCATCGCTGACGATAGCGAAGTCGATCGCGATCGACCAATTAAATGTTGCGATGCTATCCATTCGATTTCCCACTACTCGCCGGCGCGTGCGATGCGCGGCGAAGCAGCGTGGCGCGGCAGTCTGCGTATCGGGGAAATCCTGACGGTCGGGGGGTGACGCGAACGATCGCCCGGACGTTGGGGATGCGACGCATCCGATCGCGGCAACACGGGTTGCACGCGCGGGCCGCGATACATCCGGTTACGCAGATCGAGGATGGTCAATGCGCGCGTGGCCGCGAAGCACTCCGCCCCGGTCGCGAACCATTGTCAGGCTGGAACCGGCAGACGTGTCGAACGGAATCTGCGTAATGGCGTTCGCCGATCTTGCGCCGGCGCATTCAGGCGCGGCAGGCTTTGTAGTCGGGAAGCGGGAAATACGGCGAGGAGAGAAATTGCCTGCCCGTCGGTCGGGCGTATGGCAGCGGCTGATGAAGCCGGAAAGGGTCGCCGGTCTGGCCGGCAATGGCGGCCCGGCAGGCCGCCGGGCCGATTCTCGCGTCGGGCGCCGACGCCGTCGGCGCGACGGTGCACAGGTCGCGCACCGTGCCGCGCCAGCAGCGATCAGTCCCAGTCGCGGTGGTGATGATGCTTGTGGCGACGATAGCCGCGATCGCCGCGATAACCGCGATCGCCGTAATCGCGTTCGTACGAGCTGCGCGACATGTTGCCGCCGAGCGCCGCGCCCGCGCCGCCGCCGACCGCCGCGCCCAGCAGGCCGCCCGTGCGGCCGCCCATCGCGTTGCCTGCCGCGGTACCTGCGCC
>NZ_JBNCAB010000146.1:0-9007 GCF_049805555.1 Burkholderia sp. DN3021
GCCCACGGCCACGCACGACTGCACGGCCGACGGCGGCCCGGCCGGCCGCCCGTCGATCGGCCTCGTGCTGTCCGGCGGCGGCGCGCGCGGCTATGCGCACCTCGGCGTGCTGAAGGTGCTCGAGGAAAACCGCATCCCGGTCGACTGCATCGCGGGCACCAGCATGGGCGCGGTGGTCGGCGGCCTGTACGCGAGCGGGATGGCCGCCGACGACATGCAGAAGCGCCTGTCGGAGGTCAACCTCGCGGATATCGCATTCGACGTGACGGACCGCGCGGACCTGCCGCAAACCAGCCGGGAAGACGAACGCCTGTATATCAACGGCCTGACGCTCGGCTTCGGCAAGAGCGGCGTGAAGGCGCCGGTCGGCCTCGTGCAGGGCAACCGGCTGCAGGCGCTGCTCGCCGACTGGACCGCCGCCGTGCCGACCAACCAGCCGTTCGACCGGCTGCCGATTCCGTACCGCGCGGTCGCGACCGACCTGCAGACCGGCCAGATGGTCGTGCTCGACCACGGCTCGCTGCCGCTCGCGATCCGCGCGAGCATGGCGATGCCCGGCCTGTTCGCGCCGGCCGAGATCAACGGCCGCGCACTGGTGGACGGCGGCCTCGTCAGCAACCTGCCGGTCGACACCGCACGGCAGATGGGCGCGAACGTCGTGATCGCCGTCGACATCGGCTCGCAGCTGCGCCCGCTCGACGCGCTCGCGTCGCCCGCCGACGTGATGCAGCAGATGGTCGGCATCCTGATTCGCCAGAACGTGTCGGCCCAGCGCCGGCAGATCACCGCGAACGACGTGCTGCTCACGCCCGAACTCGGCTCGCTCGGCTTCACCGATTTCCAGAACGCGCGCCAGGCCATCTCAGCCGGCGAAGCGGCGGCAACCGCCGCGCTGCCGCGCCTGAAGCGCTACGCGCTGCCCCCCGACGAATACGCCGCCTACCGCTCCGCGCATGCGCAGCCGCTGCCGCCGCCGGTCCGGATCACGCGCATCGAGATCAAGACGAGCGGCGGCGTGCCGAAGCGCGTCGTCAGCGACGCGCTGCACGTGAAGCCCGGCGACCTCTACGATCCGCAGTCCGTCAGCCAGGATCTGCTCGGGCTGACGACGGGCGGCAACTTCGAGAGCGTCACCCAGCAGGTCGTGAGCCACGGCGACGACAACGTGCTCGAGATCAATGCGCGCGAGAAATACTGGGGGCCGAATTTCCTGCTGTTCGGCCTGGGCATGTCGAGCAGTTCGACCGACGAGGGCGGCTTCCGCCTGCATGTCGGCTACCGGCGGCCCTGGCTCACCGAATCGGGCCTCGAGTTCCGCGCCGATACGACGATCGGCAGCGACCTGCAGTCGGCGCGCGTCGAATTGCGCCAGCCGCTGCCGATGGCGTACGGCGTATACATCTCGCCCTATGCCGAATACCAGCGCCGCTACGCGAACCTGTACGACGACACCGGCGACGTGAAGATCACGCAGTACCTGATGCAGACCGCGCGCGCCGGGATCGATCTCGGCCTGCCGATCGCGCGGCTCGGCGACTTCCGGGTCGGTCTCGGTTACGTGACCGGGCACGGCTCGCCGACCTACAACCTGCCGTTCGACGACGGCAGCGGCCGGGCGCTGCTGTGGCCGAGCTTCACGTCGCGGGCGCTGACCGCGCGGGCGCGGCTCGTCATCGACCAGCTCGACGATCCGATGTTCCCGCGCAAGGGCTATTTCACCGAGCTGCGCGTCGAACGCTCGCTGGTATCGCGCAACGGAGGATCGGCACAGGAGTTCGACGACGGGATCAATGACGCGCCTTACACCGAGATCTACGGCAAGGCGATGATTGCGCAGCAGTTCGGCCGGCACAGCGTCAGCGCGACGATCGAAGGCGGCAAGAGCATCGGCGGCACCAACCTGATCAACGCGTTCAACTTCACGCTCGGCGGCTTCCAGCATTTGTCCGCCTATGCGGCCGACCAGTTGAACGGCAACGAGCTCGCGTACGGCCAGATCACCTACATGAATCAGTTGATGACGTTCAACGCGTCGCCGGTCAAGGCGCTGTCGGTGGGCGCCAGCGCGGAAGTCGGCAACGTCTGGTCGAGCGGCCAGCAGATCGGCGGCGGCGCGCTCAAGCAGAGCTATACGTTCTTCACGAGCCTGTCGACCGCGTTCGGGCCCGTCTACATTGGCGTTGCGCTCGCGCCCGGCGGCCGCCGCAACTTCTATCTGCAGCTCGGCCGCACGTACTGATGCGTCGGCATCGCGCGAAACGGCCTGTCGCGCCCGCCGTCAGGACGACGGGCCGGCCGCGACGCGCGCCGTGCCGATCGGCCAGCTGATCTCGAAGCGCGCGCCGCCGAGCTCGACCGGATCGACGACCGCGATCCGGCCGTTGTGCGCGTGGAGCACCTGCCGCGTGATCGACAGGCCGAGCCCGTAGCCGCCGGTGCGGCGGTCGAGGCGCACGAACGCGTCGAAGATCCGTTCGCGCTCCTGCTCCGGCACGCCGGGGCCGTCGTCCTCGACGAAGATCCCGATGTTGCCGTGCTCCATCGCGATGCCGACGACGATCCGCGAGTGCGCATACTTGCTCGCGTTGCGCAGCAGGTTGCGCATCGCGTACGACATCAGCCGCCGGTCCATCTTCACGCGCAGGTTCGACTCGAGCGCGACGCGCGACTCGATCGTGCACTCCGGATACAGCAGCTGCGCGTCGTTGACCTGGTGCTCGAACCACGCGACGGGCGCGGTCATCTCGAGGTTCGACTGCAGCGAGCTGTATTCGAGCCGCGCGAACGTGAGGCTCATGTCGATCAATTCCTCGAGCTCGGTCACGTCCTGCGCGATGCTCTCGAGCGCGCCTTGGTATTCGGCAGCGGAAGCAGGCTCGCGCAGCATCTCAAGCGCGAAGCGCACGCGTGCGAGCGGCGTGCGCAGCTCGTGCGAGATGCCGTTCGTGAGATCGCGCTGCGCGGCGATCAGCCGCTCCATCCGCATCGCGAGCGCGTTCAGCGTCCGCGCGAGCGGGCCGATGATCACGCTGTGCGATTCGCGTGCGCGCGTGTTGAAGCGCCCGCCCGTGAAATCGATCGCGCGTTCGCGCACCATCACGAGATCCGACCAGACCGGCCGCATCCACCGGTACGCGGCGAGCGCGGGCGCGGCGAACACGAACGCGAGCACGATCCAGATATCGCCCGGCAGCGCGTCGAACGCATGCCACACGACCTGCGGCGACAATTCGACGCACAGCGCGAGCGCCGGCACGAGCGCGGTCAGCAGCACGAGGCCGAGCAGATGCAGGTAGGTGCGCACGTAAAGGCGCGACCAGCTCGGAATGCGGTCGGCGCGCGTATCGGTCCACGCGCGACGGAAATGCAGCCAGCGCCATCTGACATAGCGCAGCGTCGACAACGGCGGTGCATCGGGGTGCGAACGGGTTCGTCGGATCATCGCGGCTCCCGGCTGGCGGGCGGATTGCCCGCGCGGAATGTGACGACGTCGCCTGACGGCGGCGTCATTCCCACGCGTGCTTGCTGAATTGATAACCCTTGCTGCGGATCGTCTTGATCCGCTGCGGGTTGCTCGCGTCGTCGCGCAGCTTGCGGCGCAGCTTCGAAATGCGCCCGTCGATCGTGCGGTCGAGGCCGTCGAATTCGACGCCGCGCAACTGCAGCATCAGATCGTCGCGGCTGACGACTTCGCCCGCATGACACACCAGCGCCCACAGCAGGTCGAATTCGGCCGACGTCAGATCGGGCGTGCTGCCGTCGGGCAGCACGACGGTGCGGTCGGTGCGGTCGATCGAGAACTTGCCGAACGCGTAGCGCTCGGGCTGCGACGCGGCGCTCTCGACCGTGCGCGCGGGCGCGCGGCGAAGCTGCGCCTTGATCCGCGCGAGCAGGATGCGCGGCTCGACCGGCTTGTGCACGTAGTCGTCCGCGCCGAATTCCAGGCCCAGCAATTCGTCGAACGGCTCGTCGCGCGCCGTCACCATGATGATCACGCCGTCGTACTGCTTGCGCGCCTCGCGGCAGATTTCGAAGCCGTCCTTGCCCGGCAGGTTCACGTCGAGAATGACGAGATCGGGACGAATGGACAGGATCGCCGGCACCGCGGCATCACCATGCAGCACAGTGTCGACTTCATAGTCGTTCTTGCGCAGGTAGCCGGCGATCAGCGTGGACAGGCGGGTGTCGTCTTCGACGAGCAGGATGCGAAAAGACATGGGCAACGGTTGGGTCATCGAGGAGGCCGCGGCGGCGCCGGTCATTCCCGACGCCGGCCATCGGCCGAAACGTACCGCATGATACTGCGCCCGCCGATTGCCCGTTTGCCTGTCTCAAAAATAAGGGCGCGATGCCGGTCGCGCTTGACGAATCGGCGCCGGGACGGTTCCATACGGGCTCGCCGGAATCCCGGCCACGCATCTATCCTGCCTGACGTGATGAATTACCAGACCATCCTCGATCGCATCCACACCGAACTCTCCCCCTGGATCGGCCAGGGACGGGTCGCCGACTACATTCCCGAACTCGCGAAGATCCCCGCCGACAAGTTCGGGATGGCCGTCGTGACGTTGGACGGAAACGTTTACACGGTCGGCGACGCGTACGAGCGCTTCTCGATCCAGAGCATCTCGAAGCTGTTCGCGTGCACGCTCGCGTTCCAGCTGCTAGGAGATGCGCTGTGGGAGCGGGTCGGCCGCGAGCCGTCCGGCACCGCGTTCAATTCGCTGGTGCAGCTAGAAAGCGAGCGCGGCAAGCCGCGCAATCCGTTCATCAACGCCGGCGCGCTGGTCGTCACCGACGTGCTGTGCCGCCGCTTCGTGAAGGCCGAGACGGCGCTCGTCGAATTCGTGCGGCGGCTGATCGGCGCGACCGATATCGACTACGATTCGCGCGTCGCGCTGTCGGAACTGCAGCACGCGGAGCGCAACCGCGCGATGGCGCATTTCATGGCGAGCTTCGGCAACATGCAGATGCCGCCCGACACGGTGATCGACGCGTATTGCCGCCAGTGCGCGATCACAATGAACTGCGTCGAGCTGGCGCGCGCCGCGCTGTTCCTCGCGAACGGCGGCGTCGCGCCGGTGACCGGCGAGCGGATCGTCGATTCGAGTTCCGCGAAGCGGCTGTCGGCGCTGATGCTGACCTGCGGCACCTACGATGCAGCCGGCGATTTCGTGTATCGCGTCGGGCTGCCCGCGAAAAGCGGCGTCGGCGGCGGGATCGTCGCGGTGCTGCCCGGCGAGATGGCCGTGTGCGTGTGGGCGCCGGGGCTCGATGCTAATGGGAACTCGCTGGCGGGGACGTTGGCGCTGGAGTGGTTGACGACTTATACGGGAAGGTCGATCTTTTGAGGCGGGGAAGTCAGGTCCAACTCATTCTTTGCAATGGCGACCGATTAGTTCGGCGCACACCAGCGCACTAAACGGGGGGTTCGTTCTTTGGCAGCGATCGACCCACATCTGCCTGTCGAATCCGCCTGGAGTCGATGACGGCTTTCAAATGTGCAACCGCCGTTCGAAGAATGTTGGAGAAATGTGAGTAGGTCTCAGTGAACTTGACTCGCCTCCGGCGAGTGAGTTAGCGTGGTGATATGCAACGCAATCTGATTCCTTTCGTGACCGTCATCACAACGACGACCATCGGCAACGGTGGGTCGTCCCTGGTGCGCACGCGGTAGTCTTCGTCGTTGCATATCTTCAAGGGCCCCGCCGGCAAAAGACGGGGCCTTTCGCATTCATGGCTGATCGTCTTGCGTCGGTATCACACCAGTACGGAGTCGCCATGAGCAAAGTAGATCATCACAGCCGAAATAGCGAACGAGAGGTGATGCTTGTTATTTCGATTCAAACCATTCCTGGGAAAGGCCACGAGCAAATCGAGGCGTATGAAAAGTTAGCGCCGCTCGTCCGTGCCGAACAAGGCTGCCTCCAATATGATCTCCATTCTGTCGTCAGTGACGAAAATAGATTTGTCCTGATCGAACGCTGGGCATCAGCCGAAGCATTGGCGGCACACGACGTAACACCTCACATGATTGCGGCCGATGCACATAGCCCGAGCTTCAGGGCGGCACCCGCACGGGTTTTGCAACTTGCTCCCGATAGCCTCGCATAGTCGATCTGTCAACGCAGCTCGCGATCAGGGCCGGCCCAGACGGTGAGTGATGGGCCACCCGTCGCCGAGCAGGCTTCTGCCGAACGTTCGTCGCCAGAGGTAGACAGGCTACTTGAACGCGAAGCGGCCAACTTTGGTGACGAACCTCCGCATCGGCTTACGACTCATTCGATATCTCTCTGCCGACAAGGTCTGCTGTCCCGTGCGGAATCGACATTCGACCGTCGATGGGCAAGTGCAGGTGAATGGTGCGTGATGGCCGATCCCGGACATCAAAGGCGGCGTGGTACTCGCCCGTCCGGTCGGTGCCGAAGAAATCACACACGAGTTTATATTGCCGGAGTGCCAGCACCAGGGCTTTGGAATGGTTGACGACTTATTCGGGGCGGTCGATCTTTTGAAGCGGCGAAGTCAAGCGCAACTGATTCTTTGCAATGGTGACAGGTCAGTTCGGCACGCACCCGCACACTGAACGGGGAATTCGTCCTTTGGCTGCGCCCCGAGCGGCCAACCGGCTTTCCAGAAAGCAGCCATTCGAGATGGTCCGCGGACCCCTCAGCCGGTCAGCAAGTTTCGACGTCGATAGCGGTTACGCGATGCGCATCAAGCGCAAGCATCTGTGCAAGTTTCGCCAGAGGTGCTCGTTCTCCCTCCGATATTGCTGTCGAGCACAATTGAAGGGCTACGTCGGCGGGATTCACTTCGTTGTGCAGTTGGTGATCTGTGAGTTGATGGTCGACTCGTCGGGCGATTGCGGTCGCGGTTTCAATCAAGTTCAATTGATCGCCAAAGACGCGCTTGATGCTTGGAATGAGCAGCACGTAATGGGTCGAGCCGAGTACGAGCGTATCGGCGCCCTCCTTGATCATGGGCGTCAGGTACCTATCGAGTAGCGCCTCGATCGACGATCCTGCGGCCTCGCCTTGTTCAATGAGTTCCACCAAGCCATGCCCGGCTTGACATATGAAGCTGCAAGCATGGCAGTGATCCGACAATAGCTCCTGCAGTCTCGGGCTACGCAGGGTTGCGGCTGTAGCCAGCACTCCAACGACCTTTGAGCCCGAGATCTGTATGGCTGGTTTGATCCCCGGTTCTACGCCGATGACAGGAATCGCGAGTCGACTGCGAAGATACGAGATCGCGTGAGTCGTTGCCGTGTAGCATGCAATTACGAGCAGTTTCGCGCCTCTTTGCGCCAGCCATTCCGCGAGCGCTAGACTCCGTGCTCTAATGAACTCGTCGGGCTTCTCACCATATGGCGCGTAATAGGAATCCGCGATATACACGATCGCTTCTCCCGGTAATCGACGGCGAATCGCCTCGACGACCGATACTCCCCCCAAACCTGAGTCGAAAATCCCGATTGGTGCAGTTCCGTTGAGCATGAGTTTGTGTATTGGTGTTGGACCCTGAGCGGGTCTGGAAGGCGGGAAGTATATCCAGGCCAGATTGTTGACGACTCCCGCAAGCATGTCGAACGGCCGGTTGTGGCGGCCGATCCCGGACGTCAAAGGCGGCGTGGCGCTCACCCGTCCGGTCGGTACCGAAAGAATCACATGCGAGTTTATATACATGGAGCGCGGGGACGCTGGCGCTGGAATGGTTGACGACGTATACGGGAAGGTCGATTTTTTGAAGCGGTGAAGAACCGGTCAACTGAATGCCCCGCCAGGCAAGACCTTCATCTTCCCGCCGACGGAATACGCGCTGAATTACCGATAAATCGGGTATTTCCAAATCCGCGCAAATCGGTAACCTACGCAGTTTCAGTGAACGAAAAAGCGTCGCTGCCTGAATGCAACCATCCGGATCGCACCATGACTGAGCCTCGTCTGACATTCCGTGACCAGAACGAATGGGAAGGCTGGTTGACGCAAAACGGCGATACCTCGACCGGGATATGGCTGCGCCTTGCCAAAAAAGGCGCCGGGCAACCCACCTTGACTTACGAACAAGCGCTGGAAAGTGCCCTTTGTCATGGCTGGATCGACGGTCAAAAGCAAACTGAAAGCGAAGCATACTGGTTGCAACGCTTCACTCGACGCTCCGCAAAAAGCATCTGGTCCAGGCTCAACAAAGACCGGGCCGAAGCGCTGATCGCCGCAGGCAGAATGCTGCCTTCGGGCATGCGGGAAATCGAGAAAGCCAAACAGGATGACCGCTGGGAGGCTGCCTATACGTCCGCCAGCAACTCGGTCGTGCCGGACGACCTGCAGGCCGCACTGGATGCCAATCCCAAGGCCAGCGCGTTCTTTGCGACGCTGAACGGCCGAAACCGCTACGCCATCCTGTTTCGGATACAGAACGCCAAAAAGCCCGCAACACGGGCGCGCAAGATCGAAGAGTTCATCGACATGCTGAATCGCGGCGAAACCATTCATTCGTAGACCGGGAAGCCGACAGCCAACGAAGGTCACCGGCCGATGCCGCGCTCAAGGCGGGCAATCCGCAGCGCTCTCCCCGCCTCGGCGCTGGCGAGCGTCGATCAATGCCGGCTGACGGTTATTTATCGCTTTGGCTGCTATTCCGGCGTGGCTGGTCGTTATGACAATCCGGCCGAGCGTTGGATTTTGGCCGCATGCCGCCACACGTGAGCCCAGAAGCCGATCGCCTCTCGCCACTAGAAATCAACGATGGGGCATTCCTACCGTTAGGCTCGGCCGGTTTCAGTCGTCGTGGATCGGTCGGCACACGGTGAGAGCGTCGTGACGGGCGTACGAGAGCGGAAAGCCGTGCACAATACCGCATGCGAGTTCCAGACCTTGAATGCCTTGTCACCGTCACCATGCCCTTCGGAAAATACGTAAGCACTCGATCAGCACCGTAGCGTAGGTCGACGACGACGGGGAGCCGCGATGCTATCGGATGGGCACGACGTGAGCAGTAGACGGCA
>NZ_JBNCAB010000147.1:0-8969 GCF_049805555.1 Burkholderia sp. DN3021
CGCCGCGCGCGTGCAGCGCCAGCGCGATGCCGGGCGCCGCGAGCCGTCGCGCGAGCGCCGCGCCGATCCCCGAGCCTGCGCCGGTGATCAGCACGATGCGCGCGGCGCGTGCGCTCACGCAGCCACCTTGTCGCCGGCGTTCACGCGCTCGACGTTGATCGTGCCGACGTGGAACGCGGCCAGCGACTCGCGATGCGCGATGCTGACGATCGCGGCCTTCGGCAGCCGTTCGGCGAACAGGTGGTACAGGCGTGCCTCGTTGTCGGCGTCGAGCGCGCTGGTCGCTTCGTCGAGGAACAGGAAGTCGGGCTTGTGCAGCAGCACGCGTGCGCCGGCAAGGCGCTGCTGCTCGCCCGGCGACAGCACGCGCGTCCAGTGCGCGGTTTCGTCGAGGCGCTCGACGTAATCCTCGAGGCGGCATGCGCGCAGCGCGTCGCGGCACGCGTCGTCGCTGAACGTGTCGGGCGTCGCCGGATAGGTGAGTGCGGCCTTCAACGTGCCGATCGGCAAATAGCTCGTCTGCGGCACGAACATCATCCGCGCGCCCACCGGCGCGTCGATCGCGCCGTCGCCGAACGGCCACAGGCCCGCGAGCGCGCGCATGAACGTGCTCTTGCCGGAACCCGACTTGCCGATCACGAGCCAGCGCGAACCCGGCTCGATCGTCACGTTGCCGATCTCCGCGAGCGCGTTGCCGTTCGGCAGCGCGAGCTTGAGCGACGACGTCGACAGCTTCGCCGCGTCGACGTAGTGCAGGTTGATGCCGCCGTGCTCGGTCGCGGGCGACAGGCTTTCCTTCAGGTGCGACGTGCCCATCACGCGCTTGAATTCGCGCAGACGGTTGACGGTGGCGCGCCATTCGACGAGGGTCGAGTAGCTGTTGATGAACCACGAGAACGAATCGCTGACGGTGCCGAACGCGGACGAGATCTGCATCAGCACGCCGAACGAGAACGCGCCCGCGAAGTACCGCGGCGCGGCGACGACGAGCGGGAAGATGATCGCGATCTGCCCGTAGAAGCTCAGCACGAACGTGAGGCGCTTCGTGTACTTCATCACGCGCCACCAGTTGTCGCGGATGCGCATGAAGAGGTTTTGCGCGTTGCCGGTCTCGGTTTTCTCGCCGTCGTAGAACGCGATCTGCTCGGCGTTCTCGCGCACGCGGATCAGCCCGAAGCGGAAATCGGCCTCGACGCGCTGCTGCTGGTAGTTGATCGACACGAGCGGATGGCCGACCTTCTGGATGATCAGCGAGCCGACCACCGCGTAGAGCGCGGCCGCCCACACCATGTAGCCGGGAATCGAGATCGGCGTGGCGCCGAGCGTGAACGTCAGCGCACCGGCGAGCGACCACAGGATCGTGATGAACGACACGAGCGTGACGACCGTCGACAGCAGGTCGAGCGACAGCGCGAGCGTCGTGGTCGAGAACGACTGGAGGTCGTCGGTGATCCGCTGGTCGGGGTTGTCCGCGAGGCGGTCGCGTTCGATCCGGTAGAACGCGCGATCGCCGAGCCACTGGCCGAGAAAACGGTCGGTGAGCCACTGGCGCCAGCGGAAGCCGAGCATCTGCCGCAGGTAGCGGCCGTACACCGCGAGGATGATGAACGCGAACGCGAGCGCGGAGAACTGCATCAGCAGGTGCGGGAAGTCGTGGACGTCCTTCGACTGCAGCGCGTTGTAGAACTCGGCGTTCCACTTGTTCAGCCGGACGTTGATCCACACCACGCAGAGGTTGATCGCGATGATCGTGACCAGCAGCCCCCACGCGACTTTCCATTCGGACGATACCCAGTAGGGCTTGATGAGGCTCCATGCGGATACCGGGCGCTCGTCCTGCGGCGCGTCGGAGGCGGCGGAGCGGACGGGGTCGATCGATTGGGTCATGTGCTTCCTGATGAGTAGCCGGCGCGCGGGCCGGGTGAAGCCGGGCGCGCGCCGCGATACGGCATGCCGGGGCGAGGCGCCGACTGACGGCGGGCGCTGCGGATGGTCGCCCGCGCGTCTTAAACGGCGCTTAAGGGCCGGCGGTGACGCGGCAACCGGCCGCTCGCGCGGCCGGCCTGCGGGCATTGTGCCAGAGCGGCGCAGCGCTCCGGCGAATTTGCCGCAAGGGGGACAGTTTGCGGCGCTTTCCGCTTTTATGGTCTAATGGCCAACGACGAAACAGGGGTGCTTTGCATGCGGCCGGCGGAAGTTCAGCGCGGTGCGGCGAGGCTGAGAAAGACCCTTCGCACCCGATCCGGGTAATACCGGCGAGGGAAGTTTCTGATCCCGCCGGGCCGCGCTGGCTGCCATCCCACATGGTCAGCGCCCGAGTCCCGCCCGGCCGGCCTTTGCTGCCGGTTTCGTCCTTTTGGGTACGCGCATTGCGCGTTACGGAAGGAATGATGACCGCACAATCTTCAGTCTTTTGCATGGCTCCCGGCCCGATGTCGCGTGCGTTCGCACGGGACGGCGCGTGCGCGTCGACGTTCGTCGTGCGCGCCCGCGCGGTTCGCGAGGAGCGTGCGCGATGAACGTCCAGGATTCACGGCCCGCACGGCCCGATTTCGCGGTGCTCGGCGGCGGCCTCGTCGGCCGCCTGATCGCATGGCGGCTCGCGGGCGACGGGCATCGCGTCGCGCTCTACGAGCGCGGCGGCCCGGACGGCGAGCAGTCGGCCGCGTGGATCGCGGCCGCGATGCTCGCGCCGCTCGCGGAAGCGGCGAGCGCGGAGCTGCTGATCACCGAGCTTGGCGTCGCGTCGCTCGCGCGCTGGCCGCAGTGGCTCGCCGAGCTGCCCGAACCCGTATTCTTCCAGCATCACGGCACGCTCGTCGTCTGGCATCACGCGGACCGCGCGGAGGCGCCGCTGTTCGAGCGGCGCGTGCGCGCGAACGCGCCGGCCGACCTGTTCGACGGCGGCTTCGTCACGCTCGCGGGGACGCAGGTCGATGCGGCCGAACCCGCGCTCGCGGGCCGCTTCGCGCGCGGCCTGCTGCTGCCGCGCGAAGGCCAGCTCGACAACCGCCAGGCGCTGCGCGCGCTCGCGGCGGGCCTCGCCGAACGCGGCGTCGACCTGCACTGGCACGTCGCGATCGACGATGCGAACCTTCCCGCCGCGCATTTCACGATCGATTGCCGCGGGCTCGGCGCGAAATCCGCGCTGCCCGCGCTGCGCGGCATCCGCGGCGAAGTCGCGCGCGTGCATGCGCCCGGCATCGGGCTCACCCGGCCCGTGCGGCTGCTGCATCCGCGCTATCCGCTGTATATCGCGCCGAAGCAGGACGATCTCTACGTAATCGGCGCGACCGAGGTGGAGGGCGAGGACATGTCGCCCGTCAGCGTGCGCTCCGCGCTCGAACTGCTGAGCGCGGCGTTCTCCGTGCATCCGGCGTTCGGCGAGGCGCGCATCCTCGAACTCAATGCGCAGTGCCGGCCGACGCTGCCCGATCATCGCCCGGCGGTGATCTGGGACGGCGCGTCGACGCTCGCCGTCAACGGCCTGTACCGGCACGGCTTCATGATCGCGCCGGAAGTCGCGCACGCGGCGGCGGCGTTCGCCGAAGCCGCGCTCGGCGGCGCGTTCGGCGATGCCGACGCGTTCGCCGCGTGGCGCGCCGCCGCGCGCTGGCCGACGCTCCTTCACCACCGCAACGACGCGCGCCAGCCGGCCTGACGCGCGCCGCCGACCGAATCCGACGAAGCCTCATGGATATCCAGATCAACCAACAGACCCTGACGCTGCCCGACGGCGCGACGGTGGCCGACGCGCTCGCCGCGTACGGCGCGCGTCCGCCGTACGCGGTCGCGCTGAACGGCAACTTCGTCGCGCGCACGCAGCATGCGGCGCGCGCGCTCGCGGCGGGCGACAAGCTCGACGTCGTGCACCCCGTCGCGGGCGGCTGAGCGCCGCCGGTTCGTCCCCGCATTTCCAGGAAAACGACATGACGTCCCTCACATCCGCCGACGCGTTGACACTGTACGGCGAAACCTTCGCGAGCCGCGTGCTGCTCGGCACGTCGCGCTATCCGTCGCTGCAGTCGCTGTCCGATTCGATCGCCGCGTCGCGGCCCGGGATGGTGACGGTCGCGCTGCGCCGCCAGATGACGGGCGGCACGGCCGAAGCCGGCTTCTTCGACCTGCTCAAGCGCCACGCGGTGCCGCTGCTGCCGAACACGGCCGGCTGCCAGACCGTCGCCGAGGCCGTGACGACCGCGCACATGGCGCGCGAGGTGTTCGGCACCGACTGGATCAAGCTCGAGCTGATCGGCGACGACTACACGCTGCAGCCCGACCCGGTCGGGTTGATCGAGGCCGCTGCGCAACTGGTGAAGGACGGTTTCAAGGTGCTGCCGTACTGCACCGAGGATCTCGTGATCGGTCGGCGCCTGCTCGACGCCGGCTGCGAGGCGCTGATGCCGTGGGGCGCGCCGATCGGCACGGGCAAGGGCGTCGTGAACCCGTACGGCTTGCGCGTGCTGCGCGAGCGGCTGCCCGACGTGCCGCTGATCGTCGACGCGGGGCTCGGCGTGCCGTCGCACGCGTGCCAGGTGATGGAGTGGGGCTTCGACGGCGTGCTGCTGAACACGGCGGTGTCGCAGGCCACGCACCCCGAGATCATGGCGCGCGCCTTTGCGCAGGGCGTCGAGGCTGGCCGCGCCGCGTATCTCGCCGGGCCGATGGACGCGCGCGAAACCGCGCACGCGAGCACGCCAGTCGTCGGGATGCCGTTCTGGCACCAGGACGGGGGCGGCGCGTGAGCGGCGCGCGTTTCGCCGATACATTCTGGCCGCCGGCCGACGAACTGGCCGAAGCGGCCGAGCGGATTCGCGCAAGGCTCGGCGACTGGCCGGGCACGGCGGCGCCGTGGCGGCTTTGCGTGGCGGCGCCCGACGTGCCGGCCGACGGCGACGTGCTGATCGTGTCGGCCGGCGACCGCACCGCGCAGGCGCGCGCGTCGGCCGCGTCGCGACCGGCGTCGCCCGATGCGGTCGCGATCGAATTCGACGAGCAGGGCGCGGTACTGCATGCGTCGGCTGCGCGCTATGCGCTCGACGCCGCGCATCCGCTCGCGGACGACTGGATCGCGGCGCTCGCCGCATTTCTCGATTGCGGCTTCGCGCCGGTCGACGCGCTGGTGCTCGCGCTGGCGTGGCGCGACGGTGACGAGACGCGTGCGACCGACGCATGGCCGGTCGACGCCGCGCGGTTCCCGCGCGTCGCCGGGCTGCCGGCCGCGCCCGAGCCCGCGTTCGCGCCGTGCCCGGCGCAACTCGGCCTGTATCCGGTCGTGCCGGACGCCGAATGGGTCGAACGCGTGCTCGATTGCGGCGTGCGGACCGTCCAACTGCGCATGAAAGGTGCGGCGCCGGACGCGTTGCGCCGGGAAATCGCGCGTGCGGTCGCGGCCGGGCGTCGTTATCCCGATGCGCGCGTGTTCATCAACGATCACTGGCAGATCGCTGCAGATGAAGGTGCATACGGCGTTCATCTGGGCCAGGAAGATCTCGAAACGGCCGATCTGGCCGCGATCGCGCGTGCGGGCCTGCGGCTCGGGCTGTCGAGCCATGGTTATTACGAAATGTTGCGGGCGCTGCACGAGCGCCCGAGCTATCTCGCGCTCGGCCCCGTGTACGCGACCGCGACCAAGGCCGTTGCCGCGCCGCCGCAGGGCCTCGCACGGATTGCCCGCTACGCGCGCTTTGCGGGCGCGCGGGCGCCGCTCGTCGCGATCGGCGGAGTGGGGCTCGACACGCTGCCGGACGTGCTGGCGACGGGCGTCGGCAGCGTCGCGGTGGTCAGTGCGGTTACAGGCGCAGCCGACTATCGGACAGCGCTTATTGCATTGCAGCAATGTTTTCCCGGACAATTTGACAATCATTGACCGCAGGGCCCGGAACGGCGTCACGACATCATTCCAATGCAGGCCCTATAATTCGGCGTTCTGCGTAAAAGGACTGTCCGCTCCGTGAGCCCCACTCCTACCGAGACCCTGCTGGAACTTCGCGATGTCGACTTTGGCTACGGCGACCGCCTCGTCCTGTCCAACCTGAACCTGCGCTTCGGGCGCGGGCAGGTCGTCGCGGTCATGGGCGGGTCGGGTTGCGGCAAGACGACCGTGCTGCGCCTGATCGGCGGCCTCGTGCGCGCGCGCCGCGGCCAGGTGCTGTTCGACGGCGCCGATGTCGGCGCGCAAACGCGCGACGGCCTGTATGCGCTGCGCCGCAAGATGGGCATGCTGTTCCAGTTCGGTGCGTTGTTCACCGACATGTCGGTGTTCGAGAACGTCGCGTTCGCGCTGCGCGAGCACACCGACCTGCCCGAAGACCTGATCCGCGATCTCGTGCTGATGAAGCTCAACGCGGTCGGCCTGCGCGGCGCGCGCGACCTGATGCCGTCCGAGGTGTCGGGCGGGATGGCGCGCCGCATCGCACTGGCGCGCGCGATCGCGCTCGATCCGCAGCTCATCATGTACGACGAACCGTTCGCGGGCCTCGATCCGATCTCGCTCGGCATCACCGCGAACCTGATCCGCACGCTGAACCAGGCGCTCGGCGCGACGTCGATCCTCGTCACGCACGACGTGCCGGAATCGTTCGCGATCGCCGACTACGTGTATTTCCTGGCCAACGGCGGCGTGCTCGCGCAGGGCACGCCCGACGAGCTGCGCGCGTCGACCGACCCGAGCGTGCGGCAGTTCATCGACGGCGCGCCGGACGGCCCGTTCAAATTTCACTACACGAGCCCGCCGCTTGCAGCGGATTTCGGGCTCGGCGGAGGGCGCGCATGATCAGCGCGATCGGACGTTACGTCATCGGCGGCCTCGAGCGCACGGGCTACGGCACGCGCCTGTTCGTGCGCCTCGTGCTGGAATTCTTTCCGCTGCTGCGCCGGCCGCGGCTTGTCACGAAGCAGATCCACTTCCTCGGCAACTATTCGTTCGTGATCATTGCCGTGTCGGGGCTGTTCGTCGGCTTCGTGCTCGGCCTGCAGGGGTATTACACGCTGAACCGCTACGGGTCCGAGCAGGCGCTCGGCCTCCTGGTCGCGCTGTCGCTCGTGCGCGAGCTTGGGCCCGTCGTCACCGCGCTGCTGTTCGCGGGCCGCGCGGGCACGTCGCTCACGGCCGAGATCGGCCTGATGAAGGCCGGCGAGCAGCTCACCGCGCTCGAGATGATGGCGGTCGACCCGATCAAGACGGTGATCGCGCCGCGCATGTGGGCGGGCATCATCGCGATGCCGTTCCTGGCCGCGATCTTCAACGCGGTGGGCGTGCTCGGCGGCTACTTCGTCGGCGTCGTGCTGATCGGCGTCGATCCGGGCGCGTTCTGGTCGCAGATGCAGAGCGGGGTCCAGGTCTGGGCCGACGTCGGCAACGGCGTGCTGAAGAGCATCGTGTTCGGGTTCGCCGTGACCTTCATTGCGCTGTACCAGGGGTATGAAGCGAAGCCCACGCCCGAAGGCGTGTCGCGCGCGACCACCAAGACGGTCGTGTTCGCGTCGCTCGCCGTACTCGGCCTCGATTTCCTGCTGACCGCGCTGATGTTCAGCTAGGCCTCAGCCAAGCCATATTTTGGGATGACGATGAAAAAGACTGCTCTCGACTTCTGGGTCGGCCTGTTCGTGGTGGTGGGCTTCCTTGCGGTGCTGTTCCTGGCGCTGAAGGTCGGCAACATGAGCTCGCTGTCGTTTCAGCCGACCTATGCGGTGAGGATGAAATTCGACAATATCGGCGGGCTGAAGCCGCGCGCGGCCGTGAAGAGTGCCGGCGTCGTGGTCGGCCGCGTGAAGTCGATCGGCTTCGACACCAACACCTACCAGGCGCTCGTGACGATCGATGTCGACGGCCAGTATCAGTTCCCGAAGGATTCGTCGGCGAAGATCCTGACGTCGGGCCTGCTCGGCGAGCAATATATCGGCCTCGATCCGGGCGGCGACACCGAAATGCTGAAGGCAGGCGACACGATCACGATGACGCAGTCGGCGATCGTGCTCGAGAACCTGATCGGCCAGTTCCTGTACAGCAAGGCCGCCGATGCGGGCGGCGCGAAGCCGGCAGCCGGCGCGCCGGCCGCGCCCGCACCGGTGGCTGTGCCGGCGTCCGCCGTGTCCGCCGCGCCCGGTTCGGCAGCGCAATAACCACACGAGAGAATACAAGAGGGGAATGACCATGCAGACGATCCGCATCAGGCACGCCGCGCTCGCGGTGGCGGCAGTCGCCGCGTTGAGCGGTTGCGCGACCGTGCAGACGCCGACCAAGGGCGATCCGCTTGAAGGCTTCAACCGGACGATGTACAAGTTCAACGACACGGTCGACACGTACGCACTGAAGCCGGTCGCGCAGGGTTACCAGAAGGTCGTGCCGCAGCCGGTGCGCGACAGCGTGACGAACTTCTTCTCGAACATCGGCGACGTTTACGTTGCGGCGAACAACATCGTGCAGTTGCGGATCGCGGACGGCGTCGGCGACATCATGCGCGTCGTGATCAACACGGTGTTCGGCGTCGGCGGCCTGTTCGACGTCGCGACGATCGCGAAGCTGCCGAAACACACCGCCGACTTCGGGGTCACGATGGGCCGCTACGGCGTGCCGTCGGGCCCGTATCTCGTGCTGCCGCTGCTCGGCCCGAGCACGGTGCGCGACACGGCCGGCCTCGGTGTCGACTACGTCGGCAACCCGCTGACCTATGTGAAGCCGGACGGCCTGAGCTGGGGCCTGTTCGGCGTGAATCTCGTCAACACGCGCGCGAACCTGCTCGGCGCGGGCGACGTGCTGGACGCCGCGGCGCTCGACAAGTATTCGTTCGTGCGCAACGCGTACCTGCAGCGCCGCCAGATGCTGATCGACAACGCGCGCGGCGAGGCAGGATCTACGGAAAGCAACGACGCGCTCCCTAAGTACGCCCGGCCGGACGACGGCGCGGCGCCGCCGCCCGCCGCCGCGGCCGGTTCGGCGGGTGCGGCGGCGGTGGGTGGTGCGGTGG
>NZ_JBNCAB010000148.1:0-8679 GCF_049805555.1 Burkholderia sp. DN3021
GCCTGTCACGCCGGGGGTCGCGGGTTCGAGTCCCGTCCGCTCCGCCAAACAAACGAAAGTGCCCGCCTTGTGCGGGCATTTTCGTTTGTGCGTCCGGTTGTTGCGCCCGTTCTCGGGCGCGTGACCGCGGAGCGGAGGAAGCCGCCTGCGCGGCTTCCGGCGGGACTCGAAGGGCTGCGCTTGCAAGCGCAGCCGCGGCCTGCGGGATGTAGGCGAGTCCCGTCCGCTCCGCCAAACAAACGAAAGTGCCCGCCTTGTGCGGGCATTTTCGTTTGCGTTTCCGGTTGCGTCCGTCGTGCACTCTGATCCAGGAATCAGGCGCCGCGCCGCTACGAGAAATTCGCGATTGCATCCGCACGCGACTGCGCTATCGTGGCGGGATGCGTTCTTGACCCCTGCGCGATGCTCGATCCGACCGACCTGCGACTCCTGTATCAGCTCCGGCCCGCGGAGCCCGGCGATTTCCCGTTTGCCGAAGCGCTGACGCACGGCAACATGGGCGGCTACTACAAGCGCCATGGGCTCGTGTGGCGCAGCGACCTGTTCTATGCGAGCTGGCGCGAATCCGAGAACTTCATCCTCGAGGCCGACGGCGAGCGCATCGGCGTGCTGCGCGTGACCGAGGAAGGCGATTCGCTGCATATCCGCGACGTCCAGATCGCGGCCGGCCATCGCGGGCACGGCGCCGGCACCTATATGCTCGACATGTCGCACCGCTGGGCGCGTGCGCGCGGGCTGCACGAATTGCAGTTGCGCGTGTTCGTCGATAATCCCGCCGCGCGTCTCTACCAGCGCATGGGCTACCAGGTAGCCGGCCCGCGGCTCGCGCAACTCGGCTCGATCCGCCACATGGTGCGGCCGGTCTGAAGGTCTGACGATCCGGAGCGCAGCGCTCAGCGGACGGCGTCGATCGCGTCGTCGTCCGGCGATTCGTCGTCCGCAATGCGGCCTTCCGCGCCGCGATGCTCGTAGCCGCGCAGCATGAACGCGCGCGGGCTTTCGCCGAATGCACGGCGGAACATCGCCGAGAACGCGCTCTGGCTCTGGTAGCCGAGTTCGCGCGCGATATACGACAGCGGGCGCCCCTGATTCAGCAGCGGGATCGCCCGCGCCAGCAGCGCCTGCTGGCGCCACTGCGAAAAGCTCACGCCCAGTTCCTGCTTGAAGAGCCGCGAAATCGTGCGCGTGCTCGCGCCGACCTCGCTCGCCCAGTGTTCGAGCGATTCCGCATGCGCCGGTTGCGCGAGTACGGATTCGCACAGCATGCGTAGCCGTTTCTCGTCAGGCATCGGCACCGCAAGCGGCAACGGCTCGGCATGGCTCAGCTCGTCGAGCACGAGCCCGCACAGCAGGCGCTCGCGCGCGGTGCTCAGGTCGCGCGCATCGAGTGCGACGATCAGTTCGCGCAGCAATCCCGTCACTTCGACGACGCGGCACGCGTCGAGCCCGTCCGGCACGATCGATTCGTCGATATACAGCGTGCGCAAATACGCTTCCTCGACGATCACGACTTCGTGCGTCACACGCGGCGGCACCCAGATCGCGCGGGA
Source organism: Burkholderia sp. DN3021 (assembly GCF_049805555.1). Classification (NCBI taxonomy): domain Bacteria; kingdom Pseudomonadati; phylum Pseudomonadota; class Betaproteobacteria; order Burkholderiales; family Burkholderiaceae; genus Burkholderia; species Burkholderia sp. DN3021. The sequence goes on from NZ_JBNCAB010000148.1 coordinate 1,551, forward strand.
CGGCGGCACCATCCACGTCGTGCCGGTCGTCGCGACGCGCAGCACGCCGCGCGATGCGTACGCGAGCTGCGCCCACGCATGCGTGTGCAGCGGGATGCGGTGGCCGGCGTCGACCTGCCGCGCGCGCACGCGCATTGGATGGACGGCGGTCGGCGCGAATTCGGGCGGGATGTCGATGACGTCGTATGGGGTCGATACGTCGGCTTGAACGGGAGGATTCATGGACGGTTCGGGCGGCGCGGCGGCGATGCCGTTATTTTAGAAGGCGCCGCGCGAGCGCATGCGGCGGTTTTTCGGGCGATCATGCCGCGTTCAAATGAACTTTGTATGGGGCCGGGCGAATTCGGCGCGGCTGCCCGAGGCCGCGCGTTTGCCGGTCAGAACCATCAGGCCGATCCGGTGGTCTATCGATGCGTGCGCAATTTCGCACGAATCGCGCGCGAACACCGCAACATACGAATCGAAGAGGAGAACCACGATGCGCTACGTATTCGTCTACGGCACCCTGAGAGCCGGAGAGACCAACGACATCGGCCATGCGGCCGCACGACACGGGATCGTCGCGCCGACGCTGCTTGGCGCGGTCGCGCTGCCGGGCGAGCTGTACGATTTCGGTACGTATCCGGGGATGGTCGCCGGGCCGGCCGGCAAGTCGCTGGTCTGGGGCGACGTCTACGAGGTCGACGAGCAGCTCGTTCCCGTGCTCGACGAGATCGAGCGCGTTTATCCGGGCGTCGACACGCTGTTCAAGCCGGAAGAGGTGACCGTCGAACTCGGCGGCCGGCAGTACGTATGCCTGTATTACCCGGTCGCCGCGCATGCGGCAGCCGGGCGTCCGCGCATCGCGTCGGGAGACTGGGTCCAGCACCGGCGCGAGCGGGAAGCTGCCTGAGCGTCCGCGCGGCAGTCGGTTTCGCCGCAAAAGGAAAGCGCCCCACGGGGCGCTTTTTTCGTGCGGTCGTCGCGTGCGACCGGCGACGGCACGTGGCCGGCCGCCGATCGCAGCGAACCGCTTCGTCAGATTTCCTCGTACAGCGGCAGCGTCAGGAATTCGGTGAAGCCTTCCGACGTCGACATCTGCTCGAAGATCGCCGCGGCGCGCTCGTACGGCTGCGTGTTGCCGCCGACCGAACGCTTCACGTTGTCGAGCTCGACCTTTGCGTATTCGCGCACGAGGTCGGCCGTGACCTTGCGGCCGTCGTCGAGCACGCCCTTCGGCGAGCGGATCCACTGCCACACCTGCGAGCGGGAAATCTCGGCGGTGGCCGCGTCTTCCATCAGGTTGTGGATCGGCACGCAGCCGTTGCCGTCGAGCCACGCGCCGAGGTAGTGGATGCCGACGTTGATGTTGTTGCGCAGGCCGGCTTCGGTGATCGGCGCTTCAGGCTGGAAGTCGAGCAGGTTCTTGCCTTCGACCTGCACGTCGTCGCGCTGCTTCGCGATCTGGTTCGGCGCGTCGCCGAGCACCTTGACGAACTCTTCCATCGCGATCGGCACGAGACCCGGGTGCGCAACCCAGCCGCCGTCGTAGCCGTCGGTCGCGTCGCGCTGCTTGTCCGAGCGCACGCCGCCCATTGCCTTGTCGTTCGCTTCCGGATCGTTCTTGATCGGGATCAGCGCGCTCATCCCGCCGATCGCCGGCGCGTTGCGCTTGTGGCAGGTTTTCAGCAGCAGCAGCGCGTACGCGCGCATGAACGGCACGGTCATCGTGATCTTCGAACGGTCGGCGAGGCAGAAATCGCGGTCGTTCTTGAACTTCTTGATCGCCGAGAAGATGTAGTCCCAGCGGCCGGCGTTCAGGCCCGAGCTGTGCTCGCGAAGTTCGTACAGGATCTCGTCCATCTCGAACGCGGCGAGGATCGTCTCGATCAGCACGGTCGCGCGGATCGTGCCGCGCGGGATACCGACCTGTTCCTGCGCGGCGACGAAGATGTCGTTCCACAGGCGCGCCTCGAGATGGCTTTCCATCTTCGGCAGGTAGAAGTACGGGCCCGAGCCGCGCGCGATCAGCTCCTTCGCGTTGTGGAACAGGAACAGCGCGAAATCGAAGATGCCGCCGGACACGCGCTGGCCGTCGACCGTCACGTGCTTCTCGTCGAGATGCCAGCCGCGCGGACGCACGATCAGCGTCGCGACCTTGTCGTTGAGCTTGTACGACTTGCCGTTCTGCTCGAGCGAGATCGTGCGGCGCACCGCGTCCTTCAGGTTGATCTGGCCGTCGATCTGGTTCGTCCAGCTCGGTGCGTTCGAATCCTCGAAGTCCGTCATGTACGAATCGGCGCCCGAGTTCAGCGCGTTGATGATCATCTTGCGCTCGACGGGGCCCGTGATCTCGACCCGGCGACATTGCAGGTCGGCCGGCAGCGGCGCGACCTTCCAGTCGCCCTCGCGGATCGCCGTGGTATCGGCCAGGAAGTCCGGGCGCTCGCCCGCGTCGAGGCGTTTCGTGCGCTCGGCGCGCGCCTGCAGCAGCGCCTGGCGGCGCGGTTCGAACGCGCGGTGCAGCGCTGCGACGAGTGCGAGCGCGTCGGGCGTCAGGATCGCTTCGTAACCCGGCTTGATTTCGCCGGTGATCGTCATGCCTTGCGGCAGCGTGATCGGGGTGCTCATGAGTCTCATCTCCTTGGTCGGTCAGTTGCGGTTTCGGTGAAAGGGGAATGCGGCAGCTGCGAGCGTCATGCACCCGGGCCGGGGCGCGTGCGGTTTGCGTGTCTGCCGGACGGAGCCGGGGTGGCGAGGAATGCGAGCAGGTCGGCCATGCCGGTGCCCGTGCCGTCGGGCGGCGCGCCGAGTTCCTCGGCGGGCGCACCCGTGCGGTTGAGCCAGAACGTCGTGTAGCCGAACCACGCGGCACCGGCGACGTCCCACGCGTTCGACGACACGAACACGATGCCGCGCGGGTTCGGTCCGAACGCGGCGGTGCCGAGCGCGTAGACGGCCGGACTCGGCTTGTAGGCGCGCACCGTGTCGGCCGACAGCACGCGATCGAACAGCCCGGACATGCCGGCGCTCTTGATCGCGATGTCGAGCATCTGCGGGTTGCCGTTCGACAGGATCGCGAGCGGCGGGCGCGACTCGAGCGCGCGCAGCTTGCGCAGCGCGGGCACCGTATCGGGATAGGTGGACAGGCACGCGTATTCGTCCATCAGCCGTTTCTCGGCCGCGCTGTTCAGCGCGAGGCCGAGCGCGCGCGCGGCGAACCGCAGCGCGTCGAGCGTGATGTCCCGGAACGGGCGATAGCGGGCGCCGGCCGGATCGGCGAGCGTGCGCAGCTGCGAGTATTCGATTTGCTTGCGTCGCCACAGCTGCGACAACCGTTCCCCGTGACCGGGAAACATCTGCTCTGCCGCGGCCACGACCGCATGCACGTCGAACAACGTGCCGAATGCGTCGAAGAGGATTGCGTCGGGAGAGGAGAGTGTCGTTGTGGCCGACATAGCCTTGCGCTCCAGTTTCAGAGGTCGGGTCGATTCTATTCGTGATCGCAGATGCTAAAAAAGACGCTAATCATCACTTGATCTTTTACTTTCATATGCATAATCTTGAGCGGCTTAAGCTATTTGAAGGGCGGCGGTGCCGTCCCTGCGAGTCATGGACCGGTTCAAACAGATCGAAACGTTCGCCGCGGTCGCGGCGAAAGGCAGCCTGTCGGCGGCTGCGCACGCGGAAGGCGTCGCGCCGGCGATCATCGGCCGCCGCCTCGACGCGCTCGAGGAGCGGCTCGGCGTCAAGCTGCTGGTGCGCACGACGCGCAAGCTCACGCTGACGTTCGAGGGGTCGGCATTCCTCGAGGACTGCCAGCGGATCATCAACGACATGCAGAACGCGGAGGCGAGCGTGTCCGCCGGCGGCGTCAAGGCGAGCGGCCATCTGCGCGTTTCCGCGCCGGCCGGCTTCGGCCGGCGGCACGTCGCGCCGCTCGTGCCCGAATTCACCGTCGGGCATCCGGACGTGTCGGTCACGCTCGACCTGTCCGACCGGATGGTCGACCTCGTCAACGAGGGGTTCGATTGCGCGGTGCGGCTCGGCGAACTGCCGGACTCGTCGCTGGTGTCGCTGAAGCTCGGCGAGAATCGCCGCGTATGCGTCGCGTCGCCCGCGTATCTCGCGCGGCGCGGCACGCCGGCCACGCTCGCGGAACTCGCGCGGCACAACTGCCTCGCGCTTGCGGCGAACGCGAACCAGCAGCGCGGCTGGGCGTTCCAGGAGGACGACAAGGTCGTGTCGATCCGCGTGAACGGCACGATGGAATGCTCGGACGGCGCGGTGCTGCACGAATGGTGTCTGGCCGGCCACGGCCTGGCATGGCGCTCGTGGTGGGAGGTCGGCGACGACATCGCGGCCGGCCGGCTCGTCAGCGTGCTCGACGCGTTCGCCGCGCCGCCGATCGGCATCCACGCGGTGTTTCCGCAGCGCCGCCACCTGCCGCTGCGTGTGCGCCTGTTTCTCGATTACCTGAAGCACACGTACGAGCGGCCCGGTTATTGGGGCGAGTAGGCCGCGTATGCCCGCGCGTTTCCGATATGAGGGCGAACCCGCTGCCGGTGCCGGTTGCGCGGTTTCGCACACTACAATCGTAGGAGGCACGCGCGACGCATCGCGGTCGGCCCGAACCGGATCGCGGCGCGCGGAGTGCGATTGACGAAGGAGGGCGCGATGTTCCGGCACATCCTCGTTCCAACCGACGGTTCCGAACTGTCGCAAAAGGCGATCGACGGCGCGATCGACCTGGCTCGCGCGGTCGGCGCGCGCGTGACGGCCTACGCGTGCCTGCCGCAGTATCCGTACTCGCCGTTTTCCGAAGTGATCATCGAGCCGCCCGCCGATTTCCGGGCGCGCAGCGAGCGCGAGGCGCGCGCGCACCTCGACGAGGTCGAATCGGCCGCGAAGGTGGCCGGCGTCGTCTGCGACACGTGGACCAGCGTGCATCCGTCGCCGTATCTCGGCATCATCGAGGCGGCCGAACGCGGCGGCTGCGACGTGATCTTCATGGCGTCCCACGGACGCCGCGGGCTCGGCAGCCTGCTGATCGGCAGCGAGACGCAGCGTGTGCTGACCCATACGAAAATTCCGGTGATCGTCTATCGGTAGGGCGGTGCCTGCTGTTGTGGCCGCGTGGGCGGCAGCAGGACCGGCGCCGTAGAAAAAGGGCGCGCCGGGCAGAGCCGGCGCGCGTCGTTGCTGGCGGCCCGCGGGCCGCGCGGCCGGTCGCGCGATCTGCATCGCGCGCCTGCCGTCTCCTCCCTGATTTTGTTCTGTTGCCGATGGCGCGCCGCTTGCGCGCGTTACGCGACCTTCTTGCCGTCGAAGAACTGTTCGTCTTCGGTCGAGCCGTGCAGCGCGGTCGTCGATGCTTCGCGCTCGACCGTCTGCGTCACCGCGTCGAAGTAGCCGGTGCCGACTTCACGCTGGTGCTTGACGGCCGTGAAGCCCTTGTCGGCGGCCGCGAACTCGGCCTGCTGCAGTTCGACGAATGCGCTCATCTGCGTGCGGGCATAGCCGTGCGCGAGGTTGAACATCGAGTAGTTCAGCGCATGGAAGCCGGCCAGCGTGATGAACTGGAACTTGTAGCCCATCGCGCCGAGTTCCTTCTGGAACTTCGCGATCGTCGCGTCGTCGAGGTTTTTCTTCCAGTTGAACGACGGCGAGCAGTTGTACGACAGCAGCTTGCCCGGGAACTGCTTGTGGATCGCTTCCGCGAACTTCTTCGCGTACTCGAGATCCGGCTTGCCGGTTTCGCACCAGATCAGGTCGGCATGCGGCGCGTACGCGAGACCGCGCGAGATCGCCTGCTCGAGGCCCGGCTTCGTGCGGAAGAAACCTTCCACCGTGCGCTCGCCCGTCAGGAACGGCTTGTCGTTGTCGTCGACGTCGGACGTGATCAGGTCGGCCGCTTCCGCGTCGGTACGTGCGACCAGTACGGTCGGCGTGCCCATCACGTCGGCCGCGAGACGCGCAGCCGACAGCTTCGCGACGGCTTCGCGCGTCGGCACGAGCACCTTGCCGCCCATGTGGCCGCACTTCTTCACCGACGCGAGCTGGTCTTCGAAGTGAACGCCCGATGCGCCTGCCTCGATCATCGCCTTCATCAGTTCGAACGCGTTCAGCACGCCGCCGAAGCCGGCTTCCGCGTCGGCCACGATCGGCGCGAAGAAGTCGACATAGCCTTCGTCGCCCGGGTTCTTGCCTTCCGACCACTGGATCTGGTCGGCGCGCGTCAGCGTGTTGTTGATGCGCTTCACGACGAGCGGCACCGAATTCGCCGGGTACAGCGACTGGTCAGGGTACATTTCGCCCGCGACGTTCGCGTCGCCGGCCACTTGCCAGCCGGACAGGTAGATGGCCTTCAGGCCGGCCTTCACCTGCTGCATCGCCTGGTTGCCGGTCAGCGCGCCGAGTGCGTTGACGAACGGCTCGTTGTTGATGAGGCTCCACAGCTTTTCCGCGCCGCGCTTGGCCAGCGTGTGCTCGATCGGGATCGAGCCGCGCAGGCGGACCACGTCCTCGGCCGAGTAGCCGCGCTTGATGCCTTTCCAGCGCGGATCGGTTTCCCATTGCTTTTGCAGTTCCTGTGCCTGTTGCTGACGCGACATGATGAGCTCCTTGATACGGTGTGTTGCCTAATGGGTCGAATCTGACGGTGCGGATGCTGTTCTCGAAGCGGGAAGCGGTGCGTTCCGTTTCGTGAAGTCTTGTATAAGAGTCTAGGCAAATCGACGAAAGCGAAACAGCGGCTGTCTCAGAAAGTGCGTAAATTTTTAATTGTTTTAAATCAAGCGCTTGTATTCATAATTTCGGGATAAGAAATGCTTTTTCCCATCCCGCAATCGTCTGGGTTGTGCCACGCAGCATGATTTTTTACGACACAAAAAAATTTTTCGTATCGTGAAATGTGCGGCAGGGCGAAAAAAAACCGGCGCAGGTGCGCCGGTCGGCTGGATTGGCGGGACGGCCATCCGTGGGACGGCCATCCGTGGGGCGACCAGCGGCCGCCCGTGCGTGCTTACGACGCGGAATTGCCGCGGCGCGGGCCGCTGCTGCGCTGGCCGTCGCGACGCGGGCCGCCGTCGCGGCTGCCGCCCGGCTTGCCGCTCCAGCCGCCGCCATTGCCGCCGCCGTAGCTGCGGCC
>NZ_JBNCAB010000149.1:0-8428 GCF_049805555.1 Burkholderia sp. DN3021
TTTTTTTTTTTTTTTTTTATTGTTTTTTTTGGTATGGGCGGCGTGGGTGTTTGGGTGGTTGTTTTTCTTTTTTGTTTTTTTTTTTTTTTTTATTTTTTTTTTTTTGGGGGGGGGGGGGGCGCGCCCCCCGCCCGGCGCGCTCTGCTGCGCTGGGCGAGCCGCCCGCAGCCATACCCCCACCCGTCTACCTGCAACCGCCCACGCCCTTGCCTATCGCGCCGAAACCGCATCGGCAGCAGCGGGCTTGCAGGAGAGAGGGCGTTTCCCTGCCGCGCCTTCGTTACACCCGATCGCGAGCACCCGCTACTCGGTCCGGCAGGCCGCGCTGAGCCGCGCGACAACCGCCACAACTCCGCAATCAGGCCGCCGCCCTACGTCGCTGCGATCCCGGCCGGACACTCCTGACGCTGGACGCCGCCCGTCGCGCCGCACCGCCTTACAATCTCACCCACAAAACTACCGAGAGGCCACAGATGAGCATGTACGACCGAGACTGGTATCGCGAGGAATACAAGGAGAAGGAGAAGCGTGCGCAGCAGGGCCATACGTCGCACAGCGCGCCCACGCCAACCGCACCACCCGCACAGCCCGCCCCCACAGCCGCCGTCGCCATATCCACGCTTTCGCCACTCAAAATCGCGGCAATCGCGCTGGGGGCCGGGGCATGCTCGTACCTTCAGGTATCGGCGTTCCTCGACCGCATCGATCCGCCGACCGCGATCAAATCCGTTGCACCTGCAGAACCAACAGAACCTCCGTCCGCTGCTTCGAGCTTGACCGACCATCAAGAAAGCTCGGCAGCCACGCGTAACCGCTACGCGCCGTCGCATTCCGATCCTGAATCAGCCCGCCCAGCACCACGACCTCGCCATCCGTCAGCCGTGTGACGGTCTGTAACTGACGCGTATTCTTCGTAGGCGACGTATCGACGCCGGTTTTCGTCGTGACGAAATCGGAGATTTCCTCATGCACGCGCAGCTCGATCACGTCACGCATCACGGTTGGCTCAACATCGAAAATCAACCCGGCGTCCTGATACGTGATCGACTGAACCGGCGTGCCGCTCGACCCTTGATAGCTCACGCTGGATTGCGTCGGCACCTGCTGCCCGACGTTCAGGCGCACACGCTCACCCGACGCGATCCGCACATGCGGCGAACTTATGACTTTGAATCGCGAATCGGCGTTGAGCGCGGATATCGCCGCGTCGATACCCGGCCCTGTGAATCGCACTGCGCTCGAGTCGGATGACGTGTCGCCACTCGAGATACGCAGTTGGCCGCCCAGCACCTTCGCCGCAATGCTCCACGCCGAATTGGCGGAATCAGTGTTGGTCACCTCATACGCCCAGCCACGCACCACCACCTCGCCGGGGGCCGTGTCCAGCTCAGGAACCACCTTGCGTAGCAACGCGACCTCATCACGCGAGCCGACGATAACTAGATCACTGCCACGCGCCTGAACACCACCCGCGACCGGTTGAACGAACGGCCCGCTATTTGGCATCGCGGCCGGCGCGCCCGGCACCTGTACCGCACCAACAGCATCACCGGCGACCGGGCCGACGGATACGGGCGGTAACATCGAACGTGCACCAATCAACGGCTCGACCAGTTCGCGTAACTCGCTCGCCTTCCTGTATCGCGGCTTGTACACGTACACATCGCGATCCGCTTTCGCGAGCACGGCGCCCGGCTTCTTCATCACGTAATCGACGCCGTTTTTGAGGACCACCTGAAAGCCGAGCGAATCGAGGAAATCCACCATCACTTCGCGCACGTCGCGGCTCTGGTCGTCCAGGCGGAATGACACAAGGCGTGTGTCGGTCAGCACGTCGGGACCGAGCACGTAAGGCGTGCGCATCGCGTCCTGATAGATCAGGTCAACCACCTGCGCCACCGTGACGAACCGCAGATCGAACGCCGTCCCGCGAACGTGCTTAAGCGGCGTGAGCGGCTGCTGCGCAGGCAGGGGCGACGCAGATACCGCGGCGGCCAAACCCGGATCAGCCGGCAGGGTCGGCAACGGCGGAACCGTGCCGGCCGCATGCACCCAACCACTCGACAGCATCAACGCGCCAAGCAGCGCAGCACATCGCCTCATCGCATACCCCCGTTTTGTTCTGTTTTTCCACCTTGCACGCCGGTCCACCCGCTTGCCGTCTTGCCGTCCACATCGCCAACCAGCCGCACCCCCTCGCCGCGAAATTCGGACGACGGAACCGCACGCAACCGGCCGTCCGCCGCCGCCACCACGACAAAGGACATCCCGGACACCGCGTAGCGCCCTGCTACCCGCCACTCAGCCGACTTGTTCGCATCAGCGGGACGCGGCGCAGTCGCAGGTTGCGATGACGCAACCGGCCCGGCTACCGTCGCTTCCGGCGCGACGCCGAAGCCCTCATGCGTCTTGTGATAGATCTTCACGGCCAGCACGACGAAGACGACCACCGCGACCGGTATAACAAACAGCGCTTTCGGTATGACTGCCTGTTTCTTCGTGTGCACTTCCGCACTGGTATAGAGCTTGAAAACCTCGCGCGGATAGGACCATTGGCGCTTCACTGCATCTTTCAGGCTGCTTGGGTTGTGACAGTGATCCCATTCGTACAGCATCGCGCGCTTGAGGCCGAACAGGTTGCGCACATGAACGTGTCGGCCGACGAGATCGCGCACCGTCTTGCTGATCCGCTGCGGATGCTGCGTGATGATGATGAAGTCCACGCCCATATGCCGATGGACGTGCAGTTGCTCAACATCCGGCGTCGGCTTCTGACTGGCCGTCGTCGGCGGGTAAATGCGCTGCGCCTCATCGATGACGATCAGGTCGTGGGCCTGTGCGTTCACATGCCATTGCCGCAGCCACGGCTCGTCAATCTCGACGTGCTCAACGGCAAGATCACGAATGCCGTCCACCAACACGCGACGCCCCTTTGCCAGCTTCGTCAGGAGCCACACCGCATACAGCGTCTTGCCGCTACCCGGCACCCCCGTAACCAGCGTGATCATTTGCTGAACACCATTTTCGTTGTGGACGTGAGTAGGTAGAACGACACGCGGGCCGACAAGCCGCCGAGCACATACGCGATTCCGTCGCCTACGCCGCCGAGCGCCAGCACGTTCGCGATATCAGCGGCCAATCCACCGACGCTCGCCGTCATCCACTGGATGACCTGATTCAGCGCCAAATCGATACCGGTTACGGTCAGGAAGCCGATTCCGAGCGCCACCAATACGCGCGTGACGATCGGACCAACCAGCGATACAAGCAAGGTCGCCCAACTCATGCCATAAGCCCCATAACGAAGATCAGACCCGCGCCGAGCGCCGACAACATGAGCACCAACGGCCGCAACCGCACCGCTAGATCGCAGATCGGTTGATAGCTGAACGAGAGATGCCCGCCGAACACATCGACTTCGTAAGGTTGCGGGCAAACGCCGCTGTTTAGGCCGATCGAGATCGGCGACAAAGAAACGCCCTTCGAATCGTGCTTCACGTCAACATCATTCGCACTACCGAGGGGTGCACAACCGGACGCGTCAGGATGCAAGGCGCATAGATCGGGCGACGGTTGCGGCTTCCCACCGTCTCCCGGATTCGTGCCGGTGCCGGGGTTCGTACCGGTGCCGGGGTCCGTGCCGGTGCCGGGGTCCGTGCCGGTGCCGGGGTCCGTGCCGGTACCGGGGTTCGTACCGGTACCGGGGTTCGTACCGGTGCCGGGGTTCGTGCCGGTGCCGGGGTTCGTGCCGGTACCGGGGTTCGTGCCGGTACCGGGGTTCGTGCCAGTACCGGGGTTCGTGCCGGTACCGGGACTCGTACCAGCGCCCGGATTACCGTTCGGCACCGGAAATCCCATCGATCCACCGCCCGCGCCCGGACTCACGGACGAGAACTCGCCTACGTTCGGAACCCACTGGGGATTCCGCTGATTCCAAGCATTCACATCGTCTTCGGTAACCGGGTATGTCGGATCGTACGGCACGCCCTGATAACCGGGCAGGGAGCTTGCCTGCTTCCATAGCTCGTTAGCGAGCGCTGCGACGATCTTCGGGTTCACCGGCGCAGCGAGATCGCTTTTAGGCAATTGCTCGACCGCCGACTTTACGGAAATCTGCTCCGTAGGACCCGTAGGACCGGGCGACACACATGAGCCCGAGATTGCCATTCCCGTATCGCACGAAACGGTGGCAGCCCCCGGAAGGGCAACAAACGTGTAGTCAAGCGGATCGGGATACACACCGTGTCGCCGCACCGTGCAGGTGCCTTCCCCCTCATCACAACCGAGGTCCTGAAAGTGCACAAACGGTTGCCCCGAATCCGCAAAGCTCTTATAGGAATTCTGCATGCAAGCCTGCTGCACCAACTTAAGGGTAGCGCCCTGAATCCTAACGCCACCACCGCAGTTATTCGCAACCCACGCAGGTTGTCCTTGCACGAGCTTTCCAGCCCGGGCGCCCGAAGACGTCGACACGTTCGTCGACGGCTTGGCTGGGAATAACCAGCGAATCAAGCCACCAAGCGCAATCTGCACGGACGAGCCAACAACAGAGCCGATCGCTGCGCACGCGGCAACACCCAAAAATCCACTTTCCAACGCGCAAGCGGCTGTCGCCACACCGCCCGCCATCGTCCCGCCCACGCCGGTGATCGTGTTCATATGCTTCACCGTCGCCTCAGCCACCGCGCCCAAGACGTCATAGCCCCGCTTCGCCTCAGTCGCGGCAATCACTCCCGATAACTGCATCGCAGAACGCGATTCCGTCTCAACCACAACGCGATCAACTGGCGTAGTCGCTCCAGTCGCCTCAACGATGCGATCGAGTGGCCCCGCCGGTTTGGCAGTCGTACCCGGCTCCATCACGACATTCCCGCGCGTGTCAAAGCGGACAAGCGCCTTAGGTGCCGGCGCCGGACCAGCCGCATTCGCCGTCGCCAGCGAAGCGAACAGCAGCGCCACGATGAGAAGGTGAATTAGCCTCATGACATCAAGATCAAACCGGCCGTGTACAAGGTGACGACAGTCACCGCGAATTCGATGTAGTACTGGATCACGATTAACTCTCCGAAGCGGAATCCACGAAGCGCCGCAGCGCGCGCAGGCCGAACGCGACCGCCAGCACCAGAAGCACCGCGCTACCGACCGCCATACCCGCTTCGATGCCACCCGAGACAGGCGCATCGCCGGTTGCCCCGTCGCTGACTAGTGTCAGGTGCGCGACCTGCTGCACCCCCGGCGAACCGTCCGACAACGTACACGGCACTTGAGCGCCAGTCGCCACCGAACCGGAGGCAGCGCCGCATACCACTACGTCGATACCCTGCGCCATATCCTCTCCAATGAAAAAGCCCCCGGCGTGCCAAGGCATACCGGGGGCCTATCGCGCCGCTCGATCAGCGGCCGATGAAGCTGCGCACCGTGCGGTAACCGAACGTCACCGCCGCCAGCGCGAGCACCGCACCGCCGACGAGAACGATGTTCGGGCCAATGCCATTGATGGCGGTCACGACCGACGTCACGTCCATCGTCGGCGTACCCGCGTCCGCCGCGAATGCGCCCGCGCTTGCGATCGTCGTAGCTGCTGCTGCAAACAGTTTCTTCATGTTGTTTCTCTCTCAGGTTCTAGCCCGGGTGTAGGGAGCCGTTCGCGCGGGCCAACTGCGAACAGCCGGGATTCCTTGACGGATTACGAAGCGGCGGAGGCAGCAGCCTTAGCCGTGGGTCGACCAAACGGCACCAGCGACACGATGCGCGGTTCGAGCTTGCCCTCCATCGACTGTTGCAGGGCGAATTCAGCGAGATACTCGCCAGTCGGAGAGTCTTTCAGTGCAGCGGGCAGATTGATCGTGCCTACGAGGATTTGCTTTCCGTCGCTGCTCTCCTGCTCCAGCACACATTGCGCCGTGTGGATTTCCCACGGCTGGCCGGTGCGCTTCGAAATGCCGCCGCGCTGGATCACTTGGAGAATGGTCAACTTTTGCTTGCTCATCACGGTACCTTTAATTTAGGACTGCTATTTACAATGAATAGAGCCGTTCAGGCTCCAACACAATGCGCGACGAACGCGCTAGAACTCGAAAAAGGTGGACGCTAGGTCAGCCGTCCACAAAACACCGCGTCATCCGAGGGTGAGTGTCAACGCGGCGCACTACAGGGGAAACGGGTTGCGAGGCTGGGAGACTTCCACCGGGACCAACGTGCAGAAAGCCGGTTTGCGGCCTGCCCGATCCAGAGCGGCGCGGGCCTTGTCGCGAGCACCGTCGACACTCCGGGCGCTCACATTGATGACGGCAACGCGGTTGTGACCGCACTGCGTGTAGGCATGAACTTGGTATTTCGGCACCACCTACCCCCGTTTGGCTGTGATCTGCCCCCGTCAGCGCGGGGTTTACCTTTCTCGTCAGACTGATAGACTGCGCGAATTCACGAATTACGTAAATTTACGACATGCGTAAATTGTATTTACGGCAACCGTAAATTGTCAAGAGCTATCGTATGAACATTTCTGACTTGATTGAGCAGGCACGGTCGTCGACCGGTTCGCTAGGCGCGCTAGCGGAAGTTATCGGCAAGCCTCAGAGCCGCATCAGCGAGTGGAAGAAGGGGACGGGCAAGCCGTCCGCGACGGACATCATGTTGATGGCCGAGGTGGCCGGTTTGCCGCCGCTGGAAACGCTCGCGGAAGTGGAAAGTCAACTAGACGCGGACCGTGCTTCGGTCTGGCAAAGAGCACTCAGCAGCCTACGCGCGGCCAGCGTCACAGGCGCGCTCGCCCTCTTTGTTTGGACAGGTTTAGGGATGGCGCCTGACCACGCACAGGCATCCATACCCTATCCAGATAGCTCGCTGCCTTCACACGGCAGGGGTCACTGGTTCGATCCCAGTACCGCCCACCAAAGAATTCAAGGGCCTGCGTCTCACGACGCAGGCCCTTTTCGTTTTGGTACTCGGCATTCACTACCCGCTCGCCCCTCCCCCGGCACGCATCCACTGCTTCGAACTCGATCAGCATGCTCGCTGCCATTGCCGGCGCCTTTATCTGACCTGCAGGTCCAGCTTCCGCACAAAGTTCAGACATATATTCAAACCATCACCAGGCTTTCAGCACGAAAAAAAACGAAAATTACCAGTGTAACTTTTGGTAACTGTTTAGTAACATTTGTAGAAATCCGGATGCATAGAATCGTTACGCCATATAACTGCCAGCCGAATCGGCATCGCATTCAGGCATGACTTGCGATGGTGGGCTGGCGATAGAAATTTCACACCCATGTCACCACAGAAGAACGGCTGCACCCTGTGGCTTACCGGCCTGAGCGGCGCCGGCAAGTCAACCCTCTCGCGCGAAATTGCCGGGAAGTTGCGCGCGCGCAATATTCCGACCTGCATACTCGACGGAGACGAATTGCGGGCGGGCGTTTCTCCCGATCTCGGCTTCACGCGGGAAGATCGCACCGAAAACTGTCGTCGCACCGCCGAAATCGCGAAATTGCTCAATACCCAGGGCTTTACCGTAATCGTCGCCCTGATCTCGCCTTACGAAGCCGACCGGCAGCGGGCACGGCAAATTGTCGGCGCGGACCGGTTCGTCGAGGTCTACTTGAAAACCGATATTGCAACTTGTTCCGCACGTGATCCGAAGCAGCTTTATGCAAGAGCGATCACCGGCCAGACGACGCGATTTACCGGCATCTCGGATCCATACGAAGTACCAACCGCTCCCGATCTCGTCGTTGAAACGGGAACGATGGATATCGCCTCTTCGGTAGCGCTCGTCATGGATTTCGAGCGGCAGCGATTCGCGCACGCGTAATCCCGGTCCGTCGTTATTTCACATCCAGGTGACGCGCTGCCCGCTTTCCAGCGATCGGGCCGGCCTCAAGGGCCGACCCGGGAACGCCAGGCAGCGTCGCCAGAACCTCACGCCTATCCGGCCCGCCGGAATTCATCGAATCTCCGTCGATAATGACGCACCGCGCTGCCGCATGATTGCGGCCGCACGCGCGTCGCGTCAATCGTTGCGCGACTACCCCACTCGCTCCGCCGTCGCGTCGAACGCGCGCGTCGCCTTGTCGACGATCTCGTCGACCTCCGCCTCGCGAATCACGAGCGGCGGCGACAGCAGCATTCGGTCGCCGGTCGCGCGCATGATCAGGTTGCCGTTGAAGCAGAAGTCGCGGCAGATCGTGCCGATATCGACATCCGCACCGAATCGCTCACGCCGGCCGCGGTCGCGCGCAAGCTGAACGCCGGCGACCAGCCCCGTTCCCGCAATCTCCCCGACGATCGGATGGTCGCCCAGCGCGTCGCGCAGCCGGCGCTGGAAATACGGACCGATGTCGTTCTTCACGCGCTCGACGATCCCTTCGTCGCGCAGCAGCTTCAGGTTCGCGACCGCGACGGCCGCGGCGACCGGGTGACCCGAGTA
>NZ_JBNCAB010000150.1:0-8331 GCF_049805555.1 Burkholderia sp. DN3021
CGATCAGTAAACCCTGCCCCCCTATGGCGCCTCGGCTCTGCAGGCCGAGCACCGTCTGATAGGGCTTGTCGGAATATACTTGGTCGTAGTCATATATCGGCTCAAGCTGCGAGATCAATGCGCTGCCGAGCACGCTGCCAACCGCGCCCGGTTGATCGAGGTCCTGGCCGAGTGCATAGACATAGAAGTCAGCGTCGAACTTAGTGGCCTCGCCGGTGCCCGGTGCCTGGCATGAAAGCGTGATTCGACCATCGTCGTTCCGCGAGATTGATAGAGTATCCACCTTACGAAGCGCATTCTTGGCACTGTCGGGCGCGTACTTGAGTTGATTACCATCGAGCAGGACGGGCCCTGTACTGCGCACGAGCCATTCAACCTTCGCACCCAATTCGCCAGCCCGTTCTACTGCGTCGATTCCGGCGTTGGGGCCATGCACCGCAATAGTCTTGCCTTTGAACCGCTCAGGTCCTGCATCGGCGGCACGCATGAACTCATCGAGATCGAGCACCCGTCCTTCGTTGCGGAGCACCTCTTTATGTTCCGACGCGATGGTGATGTTGCTGAGGCTTTGTTCGGCTCTCGACTTATTGTCCGAGTTGCCCCAGACACTCGTATGCGGCCCCGCACCGATACCGAGCACAGCCTGCTTGCTATCGACAACATAGCCGCTACCGAGCGTGATCCGATAGTTCCCGTCGTCTAGGCGCTGGACACTGGTGATGCTCTCGTTGATACGTTCGGCTCCCAGCCTAGTTGCACGCTCGATCTGCGCATCGTTGCCTGCGGAAAACGTCGCGCGGTCGGCATAGCCTGGATTGTAATGCGGCGCGCGGTCACTCCATTGATCGATGATCTCGTGCTGATGATTGATGTAGCCCGCGCCTCGCACGCTCGGCTGCCACGCGTCCCGTTCACCGATGATCGTCACCTTGCCCCAAAACGGCAGCTCATCGGAATGCTCATCCTGCCGACCGTTCAGCTCGTTCAACAAAAACGCGATACTGCTACCAACACCGATATACGTCACATCGCGAAGCCGATGCGGGTCAAGCGGCAGCTTTCGCTTGGCGGCCTGACTCTCAGCGACGCCCGCTCGACCAGCGCCGGACGCCACGGACTTCGCGTCGAGCGCAGTGTACGAGCTGAGACTAATTAGTGAAGGAGCGATTTTCATGAAAAATCCAGTAGGTGGAGCAGTGGCAGCAATCAAAAGATGGGCGCTTGCTTCTTTTAGATGCAAAGGAATCGGTCACGGCAACGGAACCGCACCTGCCAAATTTCTAACAGCACTGCCGACGCTGAACGACTTGATCGTGTGACGTTGATGGCAATAGAGCGAACGATTTGTATCAGAACCCGCGCGAAGCCTTCAAGAGCGTCCGGTCTCGATAGATCCAGCCTCGCGCAGCAGACGCGCCACCTCTTGTGTAGCCTCATGCATGGCCTTCTCATCGGAGCCCGACGCGCCGGCAGGCGTCAGCGCTACCCCAGCGTGAATTTCGGGATAGCTATGCGTGAATATATCCAGCGTGTTCACGTCTTTCTTGTCCAGGCCCGCTTCGTCACGAATCTTGTTGATACCGCTTGCCATGGCTGGCGGCGTGCTGGATCCTTCCGCACGGAAATAGTGATGCGACAGGTCCATGATCGCCTTACGGCCCTCCGCTTCGCTCAAACCGGGCGCGGCCCAAGATGTACTCGATCGCTCAGCGGCAAAACGCGTCGCGATGACGGCGTCCGAGGAGGAACCAGAGGTTCCGCTCATGATGGGCAGCCCGGCCTTGTCGCGCATTGTCGTGCCCATGTCCTGAGAAAGGTCCATGCCGCCTTGCGTGCGAATGGAGTGCGTGCCGTTCCGCTGAGCGTCGACGCGGTTGTCTTCGCGGAATTTCATGCGCTCATGGATCCCCAGCCGTCCCGCCAGCACTTGGCCGGTCTGCGCGAGTTCGAATCCGGCGCTCGCCTGTTCCTGCGTGAACGGTCCAGCAGCACCGCGCAGCATCATCGAAAAGGCAGATCGCGTGCTATCGGATAAATTGAGCCCGCGAACGCCGTGAAATGGTGAACCTGGTAGCGGCTCCGACAAGCCTAGCGCCTCTTTACCTAGTTGCTCGCGATCGTTGCCACCAAATCGATCTTCCGCGTACCAGAGTCCACGTTCCAGGTGTCCCATCCATGCCGTCTGCTTGAACACTGCAGACTCGGGCTTCCCGAGCGCTTCTGTGGTCGCACGCAGGATATTGGCCTCCGCTCTGCGATATCTCAAGTAGTTCTCTGCTCGGGTTTGCAAATGCTCAAGCGATTCGTAACGGTTGTTCGAAAGCGTATTCTGCAAAAACTGCTTTACGATCGGTGACGTATCAGGTCCGATCTGGTACAGCTGTGTGCCGATGTGCGCCTGACTCGACAACGGCGCGCGAGGCACCCGAACGCCTATTTCTGGGTGATCGGAGCGGCTCACCGAACGCGTTAGTTTTCCGAATTGTCTCGGTTGCCTCTCGTCATTCATGGCACGATCGGCCTCGACCAGCCCGTCATGCCGATTGCGCGACTCGCTACGTGCCCAGCGCAGTTGAAAGCCAAGATTTTCTCCCCCCGGTCCCACGTCCGAACCCTCGCCCCCCTCCGTTGCCCCCATCCTGCCGGATGCTGCCGTCGTGGCGCTCGTATCGAGTGTGGCGGCGCTCTTGCCACACGTGTCATGCGCTAGTCGCGTCGCACTCGGCCTCGCGGAAGACAGGTTCTGGTCAGCCGGGGGCGTCATGCCCGTGCGGTCGGGACGGATGCCGAGATGGTCCGCGATAGTCGTGGCGCGACCGGTCGATGGGTTAGGCTGGTTCAACGCGTGCTCGCTGGCGTGACGTGTCGGCATTCCCGACGCTGTGCATCCACCTTGTCGGACGCCTACTAGCGCGTGTGCATACGGTGTGTAGGTATCCGCGCGCTGCAAGGCCGGAGCATTTGCGTTGCTTACTTGAAGTCGGTCTGACTTGATTTGCGCTGCAGTAGTCGAAGAGATAACGAGCATAACTCTGGTCCCATAGCAGAATCTCGCGAACGAGGGCCGCCAGCGCTACATTCGCGAGAAGATGAAGCCGCATACTTGGTCGCCAAGTCTGTGCTATTACACAAGCGCGCCACGACGATGTCGCGCAGGCTTTCATATTTTGACTTGCCCGGGAATTTTCGGACCAGTTGAAACTTGATGGAGTTGCCCCTGTAATACCGGACACATCGTCACACTAAGGTTGCTGAATCCATCGAGCGCCGGAACTCGCGAGGCGAGCGGTATTTCAGCGCGCTATGGGGATGCTTCTCGTTGTAATGCTCGAACGCGATGGCCAAGTTGCGTGCAGCAGTCGCTGCGTCCGGCTTCGGCATGAAGGCGACGTAGTCGCGTTTCATCGTCTTCACGAAGCTCTCGGCCATCCCGTTACTTTGTGGGCTGCACACCGGCGTGGTCAATGGCTTCAGCCTTCAGGCCTTCGTCGAACCGGAACACGGCATCCTCCCCACCAACGCCACTGACAATCCCTGTTTCGAAAAAACGGCCCCTTTTTATTTTTCCACTTGCTCAAAGAGTGTAATAAGTTTGTTGAGACCGTTCTCGAACCGGCGATTGACTTTCTCATAGTCATCATTTTCGGAAGGTAGCACCGGGTGCGCGAGATCGATAAGCCGGGCGACCGAGTTCTCCGGATTCCGTTTGTCGATTGAAATCAGGACGCTGGAGGCTACGAAGGTGAGAGGCAACTCAATCATCGTCTGTCGAATCGTCTTCAACTGCCCGAGAAGGTGCTGCGCGTTCTGCCAACGTGTATCGGGCGAGCAATCCAGCATCTCGCGAATTCGCGATTCGCTGGAACGGCCAACAGAGTTGCGGGAGCTCTTCGCATCGAGTGCAATCCCCCCAATTGTGCGACCGGCAAGCGTATAGCCACGATCATCTCCAACCAGCGAGCGCGAGCGCCGCAGCAGGTCAGCCGTCGTCAACCTCGCCTTCTTGCTCATGGCCTGCAAGCGAGTACTCCCGGAGCGGATCAACTCGGTGCGCGACACCGTACTGGCACCGATCTTGATGTCCAGCTCTATCTTGTCCTCCGTTCGAATCTTCGCGCCCAGGGCCTGCATAACGATAACCCGCTTGTCGTTCCAATTCGCCCACTCCCTCAATTCCTGCAGCGCCCGCTTCTGCCGAAACGTGACACCGGGGAGCTCATTCCCCCCTTCAAGCGACACGGTGTCGGGAACGACGCCCCGAAGGAGACCGCGGTACCTCACGTACGTCTCCGCCTCCCGGGGAGTGGTCAACTTGGCGATGTGACTATCTCCGAGGCGTATGAACGAACCCGAATGCCCGCCCGCCGTCGCCGTAGACCTAGCGGATTGTGCAGACTCCATCGTCGGATCGTCGGAAATTACTTGCTCGCTCGCGCCCGACAACGTCGTCGGCATGCCTGGCGCACCATCCGACCTGGACAGCCAATCGCCGCCCACTTCGACCTCACGCGTCGGCTCCGTGAGGGCCGCCGTCTGTCCCCCCGCGGCCGGAAGCTTCGCGGCCGTGCCGACTTGCTCGTTCTGTCCGGCTTTGACCCGCCGCCTATTCGCCACGTCACCTTGGGCCTTGAGTTGCTGCATATCCTCGACCTCTACCGCGCCCGCCGGATTCGCCGCCGCGCCGGCTTGCACGTTCCGTCCAGCCTTGACCCACTCGCTGCCTGCTACGTCACCTTGGGCATCGACCAATACGTCGCGCTGCGCGTTCACCGGCCCATTGAACTTCACTTCATCTGCCGCCATCACCAACACATCGCGCTGCGCGCTCATCTGGCCGGCCGTCACCCTGCTCCCCAGCAGCACCACATCAGCTCCCGCAGCAGCAGCCCCATTGATCGCCACGTGCCCACCTGCGGACACGATCACCGCGCCGTCCGCGCTCACGTCCTGCACGCTCGCGCTAGACCCTGCTTGCGACGCTTCGATCGTGACCTGCCGGGCCGCCCGCAGCGGCCCGCCCAGCGTCACCTCGCCATTCGCATTTACCTGGATGTCATTCATCGACGTGATCGCGCCGTCGTGTCGCACCCCCACGCCCGACTCCGTGCTCGCCAGCACAATGTGCCGGCCGTACATAGCCCCCAGCGCCCCACCGCTAATGCCCAACGCCGGTGCCTTCGCGCCGTCCGGCGCCGTCGCCGCGTCCTGGCCGGTCCGCGGATCGTAGGTATTCATCCCCGCCACCAAACGCACGTCGGCACCCACGCCACTCGAGTCGCTGATCGGCCCGGTGACGACAATGTTTCGGCTCACCACGTCAAACATGTTCAGGCCCTTGGTATCGATGCCCCCATGGTCGATCAGCACGTCGCCTTGTGTCACACCAACACGCAACGTCCCGTCCGCTTGCGGCAGCACCTGCCCCGTCGTCACGCCCAGCCGGCCCACGTTCAACGTCGTCAAGCCGTTGATCGTCACACCGTGTTGATTCGCCACCACCACGTCGAGCTTGCCGCCAAACGCCTCCAGCGTGCCCTGCAACGCGCTGCGTTGCTGCGTCACCTCCAGCAACGCCGCCTTGGCCGGCTGCGTCAGGTTCGGGTTCCGCATCGCCTGGCCGCCAATCTGCGATTCCCCGGGCTGCACGCTGTTGTTCAACACCACCCCGCGCCCGACCGGGCTGAACTCGCTGAACTTGTTGTGCGATAACCCCGCGGCGTTCGGCGCCACGATATTGACCAGGTCCGTCCCGTTCGCCGTCGTCGTCATGTCCGGCCGCTGCGCGCCCCCGTTCGGATCTGCCACCACCGCCGCGAACACCAATGACGGCCCCATCATCCCAAGCAAAGCCGCGCTCGCCAGACCGCTACGACGTTGTGCGCGCGTTTTACCCCTACCGCCCTTGCCGATCCCGCGCGACACCTCCGACACCGGCATGCCCGCCACGATGCTCGGCACCAAACGAAACATATTCCTGTTCACAATTCAATTCCTCTGCATTGCTGATCATTTGCATCCCACACCATGTGTTGATTCGAATCTCGGCGAGACGATCGCCAGTTCGCATGTGCGTGGCCCGCGGCTAATAAGTCGGACATGCGAAATTCAGGCGGTCGTTTCGAGCTGCGCGCAACGCGACCTCGTCGCGAGTTGAATCGCGTGCGTCAACACCGCCGCCCATCGAAATGGCAAGCGCATGGGTACGCCAACCCGTAATTGCCGGGCTATGGTGAGGAAAAGATGCGCGAAAGCCGCACTTTTGACGTGCCGAAGCAAGCGCAACGAGACTGGCCCGATGCCCAGTCGGGCAATCGCGCGCAGCAACCAGCGCAGGTTGAAGCCCGTCGCGCACCGCACCGCATGCAACGCATCGCCGCTGGCACCCTTCAGCCAGCAGCGCCGCAGTCCGTGATCCTGTTTGACGTGGCCGATGATCGGTTCGACCGCCTGACGTCGCTTGAGCCACTTGCGCTGCTTCTCGCTCAGTGTCTTGTACTTGCCGCGGTGAATCAGTTTGACCGAGCCGAGCTCGGCATCGACTCCACGATAGCCCAGGTCGGCCAGCACCGTCTTCGGCTGCGGATCGCCTGGCACGGCTTCCAACAGGATGCGCGTCTGCCCAAGCTGTGCGGCCAGCGTGTGGCCGTCGTACGGGTTGCCCGTGAAGGTACGCGCGCCGACGATCAGGCCGCTCTTCTCGGTGATCGCCAGACTCGTCTTCACGCCGAATTCGTATGGCTGGCGCGCTTTGCCTTTCGAGAGGCATTCGACTTCCGGCGCATGCAGGGCATACAGCTTGTTTTTGTCCTTCTTCTGCTGGCGGCAGATCCGCCATGCCCGTTCGAGCCAAACCTTCAGCGTCGCTTGATGCACTTCAGTGGCCGCCGCCATCTTGCGCTCGATGTCGCGCAACAACCGGCCGAGCACGGTGCGCTGTCGCTTGAGGACACGGCGCAGCCGCTTGTACTGCTTCGCATGCGCGTAGCCGCCGGCGCGACGGCGCAGTATCTTGCCTTCGCGCTCGTACGTCTGCTTCAGCGTCAGCCCGGCACGTTGCGCCAGCTTCGCACGCGCCACTTCCAGCAGCCGGCTGTCGGTCGGAAACGCGACGGCCTTCTCCTGGACGGTCGTATCGACGATCACCGCCTCGAATTCGGAAGGCTCGACCATCTTCATGTTTGCCGCCGCCGCGATCGTCGTTGCCAGCAGCTCCTCGACGCCGGCTTCGCCGAGCACCTGGCGAAAGCGTCCCAAATTGGTCGGATCGCACGGCAGCCGCGGCTGGAAGTATTCCTCGCCGCAGAAGTACTGAAAGTACACGCTCTCCGCCCAGCGCTCGCACACCGACTCGTCGCTCTCATTGAACGCGTGCTTCAAGTAGAGCAACCCGAGCATGCGGCGAATCGGCTAGCGCGGTCGGCGCCGCTGCGCTCACGCCCGCGCCGGCAAGTTGTGCTGTCGCGCCGAACAGATCGATCACCTGCGCAGCAATGCCTTCACGATTGCGATGCGCGAACAGCGGCGCCATCGTAGCTTCGAGCGGCGCCATCGTAGCTTCGAGCTGCGCCCACGGCATGCGCGTCGCGAGCACCGCAAGCGGATGGCGCAGGTCGATCATCGAATCAAGGCGGCTTCGGAAGAAATCGTCGGTCATGTCGGCACGCTCCAGCTCCCAGGTTTTAAAACAGATCGATATGCGTTCTGGGAGTTCGCAGCACATCCGACTCCCGCCAATCCCTTGCAGGGCTTGGTTCAACTACGTTTTGCATGTCCGACTAATAGTTGACCGATGCGCTCAAATACCAGACCACCCCGTACCCCATGCCTGGAAGCGCCCTGAACGGCTTGCCAATGGTCATCGCCGCATTGGCCCATTTCGTCGACACCCGGACCCCGCCCGCAGCCCCGCCGATCCAGCCACCATTGCCCGTTTCGCCCTTGTTCCCGACCGCGCCCCAGTCCACACCGACCAACGGTGTGACCGATCCAATCGATGTCAAAAGCGGAAAGCTCAGCGTGTTCGATATATACACGCCGCTATCCCCATAGGCAGACCGGATCTTGAAACCGCGCACCGTAGACTGGTCGCCAATTGCAAACTTGCTGTCGTAGTACAGGTCATCCTTCGAATACTGCGCCCCCACTGCCACCGCGTACCGGGCTCGCAGCGGTCCCGCCATGAAGTCGCTTGACCAGTTCAGATTCAGGTTGAATTTGTCGTAACGCGACATCGGCCCTTGCCCGGTAGACACCGGGTCTTCACTCGCCCCCAGGCAGCCCACGCCCCTCGTCCAGCCCCCATCCGCGAATACGGTTCCGCCGAACAGACTG
>NZ_JBNCAB010000151.1:0-8284 GCF_049805555.1 Burkholderia sp. DN3021
GCGCCACGCCGCGCGGCTGCGCGCGCCGCTCGACGATTCGGCGCATGGCGCGCTGCAGCTCGCGCTGCAGGCGCTGCGGGCTGCGGAAGGCGGTTGAAGGCGGGTTGACGGCGCTCCGCAGCGGCGCCGAAGGCGGCGCCTGACCGGGAACCGTCCGGCGCGCAGCCGGGCGCGACGTTAGAATGGCCGTTCCGCAGAGCCCTGAGCGCCATTCTTCCGTCCCATGTACAAAGTCATCGCCACCGATCTCGACGGTACCCTGCTGAACAGCGACCACCAGCTCGATCCGTACACGATCGATACCGTCCGCCGGCTCGAGCGCGACGGCCTGCAGTTCGTGATCGCCACGGGGCGCCATTACGCTGACGTCGCGGGCATTCGCGACGTGCTCGGCATCCGGCCGTACCTGATCACGTCGAACGGCGCGCGCGTGCATGCGCCGGACGACACGACGATCCACGCGCAGGACATCGATCCCGCGATCGTCCGCGGCCTCGTGCAGCCGGACGTCGTCGGCACGCATGGCCGCGTGATCGTCAACCTGTTCACCGACCAGGGCTGGCTGATCGACCGCGATGCGCCGCACCTGCTCGCATTCCACCAGGATTCGGGCTTCCGGTACGACGTGATCGACATGCCCGCGCACGACGGCGCGGATATCGCGAAGGTGCTGTATATCGGCGAACCGGCCGATCTGGCGATCGTCGCCGAGCGGATGCGCGTGCGGTTCGGCGATGCGCTGTACGTCACGTACTCGCTGCCCGACTGTCTGGAAGTGATGACCGCGAACGTGTCGAAGGGTCGCGCGCTGCGCACGGTGCTCGCGCGGCTCGGCGTCGATACCGGCCACTGCGTCGCGTTCGGCGACAACATGAACGACATCGACCTGCTCGAAACCGCCGGCCACGCGTTCATGATGAACAACGCAAATCCCGACCTGGTCGCGCGGCTGCCGCACATCCCGCGAATCGGCAACAACTTCGATGCGGGCGTCGCCCGCCACCTGCGCACGCTGTTCTCGCTCGAGGACAACGTCGCCGCTTCCTGAGCGAACGCCCCGAGCGTGCTTCCCGAGCGGCAATGAAAAACGGGCGCCAAGGGCGCCCGTCGAAATTGCCTGCCTCGATGTTCTTCGACAGCGTGAGGCTCGCTGCTCTGCTCGCGTAACCCCGTAGTGTTTTATTCGCTTGTGCGAGCCGATGCCGGCAGCAGGTCGACGGCGTCGTCGCGCCCTGCGACCAGCGGGTAGATGATCCCGGCGAGTACCGCGCCGATCAGCGGTGCCACCCAGAACAGCCAGAGCTGGCCGATCGCGTCGCCGCCGACGAACAGCGCCGGGCCGGTCGAGCGCGCCGGGTTCACCGACGTGTTGGTGACCGGAATCGAGATCAGGTGAATCAGCGTCAGGCACAGGCCGATCGCGATCGGCGCGAAGCCGGCCGGCACGCCGCGCTTGTCGGTGGCGCCGAGGATCACGAACAGGAAGAAACCCGTCATCACGACTTCGCAGATGAACGATGCCGCCAGCGAGTAGTGGCCGGGCGAGCGCTCGCCGAAGCCGTTCGTCGCAAAGCCGCTGCCGACGACGTCGAAGCCCGGCTTGCCGGTCGCGATCAGGTACAGCACGAACGCGCCGAGCGTTGCGCCGACAACCTGCGCGACGATGTACGGCGCGAGATCGCGTGCCGGGAAACGCCCGGCGACCGTCAGGCCGACGCTCACCGCCGGATTCAGGTGGCAGCCCGAAATGTGGCCGATTGCGAATGCCATCGTCAGCACGGTCAGGCCAAAGGCAAGTGCGACGCCGGCAAAGCCGATGCCGAGGCCCGGAAAGGCGGCGGCCAGCACAGCGCTTCCGCACCCGCCGAGCACCAGCCAGAACGTGCCGAATACCTCTGCAGCGAGACGCTGAGAAAGCTTCATGTAAGGACCTCGTTCAAGTGGGTTGAAAACAACCGGACGACACGACGGATTTATTCCGTCGCCCGGAATTGGTCTGGATTATAGGAAATGAATCGGGTCCGGGAGGGTCAACGATTGTTAAATTTGAATGGCTGGCGAATGCCTTTTATTAGAATAAGCCCGCATTCTCGATATAGCCGAATTGGTTAAAGATGACTGTATTTATTTCGAAGGGCAGGGCGGCAGTACGGATGGCGTAACGGATGTTTGTGTCCCGGTCGGATTCGCCGGGGCCGCATCATCGAAAAGGGAGTCGAAAAAATGTCTCAATACGCGAAACTCAAGGCGCAGATCGCCGATCTGCAGGCCCAGGCGGACGACGTACGCCGCCAGGAAGTGGCGGCGGTGATTGCCGACGTCCAGCGAATGATTGCCGAATACGGCCTGACGGCCCAGGACCTGGGCTTCGCGGAGCGGGCGCGGCGCGGCCGCCCGCCGAAGAAGGCGCCGCTGCCCCCGAAATACCGTGATCCGAAGTCGGGTGCGACCTGGAGCGGGCGCGGCAAGCCGCCGAATTGGATCGTCGGGAAAAACCGCGATCGATTCCTGATCGAATGACGGAAAGCCAAAAAGAAAGAGCCGCATCGTCGATGCGGCTCTTTTGCTTTGCGGTTTTGCGCGCCGATTTCGGCGCGGATTTTACGGAATATTTCCGCGCGGATTTCCGCGTCAGGCGCCTGCGACCCGGCGCAATGCCGGTTGCCTGGTAGCCGTGCAAAGCGATTCGTAAGTCTCGACATAACGCTGCGCCATGGCCTTCGAGCTGAAACGTGTGTCGAACCGTTCGCGGATCGCGGTGCGCGACAGGCTGTCGATCCGGTGCAATGCGCCGACCGCGCCCTGCACGTCCTCGACGATGAAGCCGGTCACGCCGTCCTCGATCACTTCCGGCACCGAGCCGCGATTGAACGCGACGACCGGCGTGCCGCACGCCATCGCCTCGATCATCACCAGGCCGAACGGTTCCGGCCAGTCGATCGGAAACAGCAGCGCCTTCGCGCCGGACAGGAACGCGGGCTTCTGCGCTTCGTTGATCTCGCCGATGAATTCGACGTGCGCCTGGCCGAGCAGCGGCTCGATCACTTCCTTGAAGTAGTCGGCGTCGGCCTTGTCGACCTTCGCGGCGATCTTCAGCGGCAGTCCGCTTTGCGCGGCGATCCGGATCGCCGTGTCGACGCGCTTTTCGGGACAGATCCGACCGAGGAACGCGAGATATTCGGGCTTCACGCCCGGCTGCGGCGTGAGCAGCGTGTCGGGCAGCCCGTGGTACACGGTGCCGGCCCACGCGGCCTGCGGCAGCGGCTTGCGCTGGTTGTTCGAGATCGACACGACCGGCGCGTCCGGGAACGAGTCGAACACGGGCTGCAACTCCGGCAGGTCGAGGCGGCCGTGCAGCGTCGTCACGTACGGCGTGTCGAGACGCGACATCAGCGGGAACGGCAGGTAATCGAGGTGAAAGTGCAGCACGTCGAATTCATGTGCGACGCGGGCGACTTGCTCGAGGAGCCGCATGTGGGGCGCCATCGAATCGCGGATCGACGGGTCGAGCCGCAGTGCGCGCGGCCAGGCCGCCTCGAGGCGGGCCGACGTGACGGAGTCGCCGCTGGCGAACAGCGTCACGTCGTGCCCGAGTTCGACGAGCGCCTCGGTGAGGTAGGACACGACACGCTCGGTGCCGCCGTAGAGTTTCGGCGGGACGGCTTCGTAAAGGGGCGCGATCTGGGCAATTCGCATGGATGTTCTCCGATGTCGATCCGTGTGGGCGCTGCGGCGCCGATGCGGATCCCCTACAAGGTTGCGGAACTCGCCGACGCACGCTGTTGGCGGTACGTGGCCGGGCCCTGGGCGGGGTGCGCGGGGCGCCGGACGGCAAGCTGCGGGGCGGGCCGGCACGGCTCGCGCCGCCGCCCATTGGAGTCCATTATCGATATCGGCCTGAGGGGTTCGAGTGTTTTTTCAAACACTTAAGGCTTGTTACACGATGAAATACGCGAAAACCCCGAGAAAAAGGGCGGGAAAACATAAATCGAGACAGAATCAACTATTGTTGCGCCATCGTGAAAAACCACTATAATTTTTACCGATCCGATTGTCGGCGGCCTTGCCGGCAGGCCTTCCGCCATTGCGCGGCGGCCATCGGGCCCATCTCGGCCGAATCCGCGCCGTCACCCGCTTTCCCGATTGTCCCCTTTCAATTCGCCTTGTCGGAAAAATTCCTACACGGATTACAGACAAATCCTGCGCGGCATACGCCACTTCGCTGATACCGACATAAATGCCGTTTGGCCAAAATTCGCCCTGTAAGAATATAAACGAGCCGACTGAGCGCCTGGTGCGCGCTGATCGAGCAAACGTTGTCATAACACGAATGGCCAAAGCAAAGCTCTTTAACGGGGGAATCATGAGCGCTACCAGCGAAATGCTCAGTGAGATCAAAGAGGTCAACCTGTCGTACCTCCTCCTCGCGCAACGCCTGTTGCGGGAAGACAAGGCGATGGGCATGTTCCGCATGGGAATTTCCCAGGAACTGGCCGACGTGCTCGCGAACCTCACGCTCGCACAGACCGTGAAGCTCGCCGCGTCGAACCAGATGCTGTGCCGCTTCCGCTTCGACGATCACGCACTGCTGTCGTCGCTCGCCGACAAGGGCCGCAGCGATGTCGTCGCGCATGCCCACTCGGCCATCCTGATGGCCGGGCAGCAGGTCGAAAGCGTCCGCTGATCCATCCCGCCTTGCGTTTGTCCCGGCGTGCCGCGCCGGCCGGCAGCGTATTGGCCATCCATCCGAACCACGTCAAGCGGACGGTTATCACCATGGCAAGCAAAAGCGTCGTGATCGAGGTGAAGGAAATCACCCTCGCCATCGAACTGATCGAACTGGGCGCCAGGCTGCAGTTGCTGGAGGCGGAGACGAGCCTATCGCGGGACCGTCTGATCAAGCTGTACAAGGAACTGAAGGGCGTGTCGCCGCCGAAGGGGATGCTGCCGTTCTCGACCGACTGGTTCATGACGTGGCAGCCGAACATCCACTCGTCGCTGTTCTACAACATCTACCGGTTCATGCAGGACCACGGCCGCTGCGAGCCGATCCAGTCGATCGTGAAAGCGTACCGGCTCTATCAGGAGCACGTGAACCTGTCCGGCGACGAGGCCGCGCTGAGCCTCACACGCGCGTGGACGCTCGTGCGCTTCTTCGATTCGGGGATACTGCAGATGACCCCGTGCACGCGCTGCGGCGGCCACTTCGTCGCGCACGCGCATGATCCGCATCAAGGTTTCGTCTGCGGCCTGTGCCAGCCGCCGTCGCGCGCGGGCAAGACCCGCAAGGCCGCCGCCGCGCGCGCCGAACTGGCCGCCGCTGCGGCCTGAGCGCCGCCGGGCGGGGTGCAAGCGGCTGCCGCGGGCCGCGCGAACCGTCTGCCGACTGCTGGTAAACACCGTCGGGCCGCCGCCGGGCGGCCGCGAAAGTTTTCCTGCCGACTGCCGTAAACCTGTTTAACGGCGATCTTCCCGCCGGTCTTTCATGAGGGACAGGCAGTGCTGATTATCGTGGGAACACTCGTGACGCTGTTGTCGGTCTTCGGCGGTTATGCGCTGGCAGGCGGGCATCTGGGCGCCTTGATCCAGCCCATCGAGATCCTGATGATCGTGGGCGCCGGCGTCGGCGCATTCATCCTCGGCAACGGTGGCAAGACCATCAAGGCCACGCTGCGCGTGCTGCCGACGCTCTTCAAGGGCTCGAAATACACGAAGGACGTCTATATGGAGCTGATGGCGCTCCTGTACGTGCTGCTCGCGAAGGCGCGCAAGGAAGGCACGCTGACGCTCGAGGCCGACATCGACGATCCGGAAAAGAGCCCGATCTTCACGCAATACCCGAAGATCCTCGCCGATCACCACATCGTCGAATTCCTGACCGACTACCTGCGCCTGATGGTGGGCGGCAACATGAACGCGTTCGAGATCGAGAGCCTGATGGACGAGGAGATCGAGACGCACCACTCGGAAGGCGAAGGCCCCGCGCACGCGCTGATGCGCGTCGGCGACGCGATGCCGGCGTTCGGCATCGTCGCGGCCGTGATGGGCGTCGTGCACACGATGGCGTCCGCGGACAAGCCGCCCGCGGTGCTCGGCGCGATGATCGCGCAGGCGCTGGTCGGCACGTTCCTCGGGATCCTGCTGTCGTACGGGCTGATCGGGCCGCTCGCGAGCCTCGCGGAGCAGCGCGTCGCCGAGTCGACCAAGATGTTCCAGTGCATCAAGGTGACGATCCTCGCGACGCTGAACGGCTATGCGCCGGCGATCGCGGTCGAGTTCGGCCGCAAGGTGCTGTTCTCGACCGAGCGGCCGTCGTTTTCCGAGCTCGAAGAGCACGTGCGCCGCGTGAAGGCGAAGTGACGCGGAGCGACCAATGAGCAAGAGCAAGGATCGCGCGATCGTCGTCAAGCGGGTGGCCCCGGCGAAGAAGGGCCACCACGGCGGCGCATGGAAGCTTGCGTATGCGGACTTCATGACCGCGATGATGGCGTTCTTCCTGCTGATGTGGCTGCTGAGCTCGGTCACGCCGGTGCAGCTGAAGGGGATCGCCGAATACTTCAACACGCCGCTGAAGGCCGCGCTGTTCGGCAGCGGCGACCGCAACTCGCAGGACTCCAGCATCATCAACGCCGGCGGCCGCGACCTGTCGAGTACCGACGCCGGCACGCTGCGCCGCACCGACGGCACGACGTCGCTCGCCGAGCGCGTCGCGAAGCCGGTCGACGAGCAGGCGCAAGCGCAGGCGCAGGGCGCGATCGAGCGGCGCGAGCAGGCGCGCCTGCACGACCTGCAGATCAAGCTGATGGCCGCGATCGAGGCCAACCCGACGCTGCGCCAGTTCAAGCAGCAGATCCGCATCGATTCGACGCTGATGGGGCTGCGCATCGAGATCGTCGATACGCAGAAGCGGCCGATGTTCGCGATGTCGAGCGATCACGTCGAGCCGTACATGCGCGACATCCTGCGCGAGATCGGCAAGACGCTGAACGACGTGCCGAACCGGATCATCGTCCAGGGCCACACCGACGCCGTGCCGTACGCGGGCGGCGAGGGCGGCTACAGCAACTGGGAGCTGTCGGCCGACCGTGCGAACGCGTCGCGCCGCGAGTTGATTTCCGGCGGCATGGACGAGGCGAAAGTGCTGCGCGTGCTCGGCCTCGCGTCGACGCAGAACCTGAACAAGGCCGACCCGCTCGATCCGGAGAACCGCCGGATCAGCGTGATCGTGCTGAACCGCAAATCCGAAGAAGCGCTGATGCGCGACGACGCGACGACCACGACGCTGTCGGCCGACGCGGCGGGCTCGAAGCTGCTCGCGCAGCAGCTCGCCGGCCCGGCGCCGGCCGCGCGTCCGGCGGTCGCGAGTGCCGCCGCCGCGGCGCCGAAACCCTGACGTTCCCGAGATTCCGAGACAGACATGATCCGAACCATTCTCGCCATCGACGACTCCGCGACCATGCGTGCGCTGCTGCAGGCGACGCTTGCGCAGGCCGGCTACGACGTGACGGTGGCGCCGGACGGCGAAGCCGGCTTCGACATGGCCGCGACCGCGCCGTACGACCTGGTGCTGACCGACCAGAACATGCCGCGCAAGAGCGGGCTCGAGGTGATCGCCGCGCTGCGCAAGCTGACCGCGTATGCGGACACGCCGATCCTCGTGCTGACGACCGAAGGCAGCGATGCCTTCAAGAACGCCGCACGCGACGCGGGCGCGACCGGCTGGATCGAGAAGCCGATCGATCCGGTCGTGCTGGTCGACCTGGTCGCGACGCTGTCCGAGCCGGCTGCCTCCTGAAATGAACGCGACGAATCCAACCGGTGACCGGGCATGACTCTCGATATCACGCAGTTCTACCAGACCTTTTTCGACGAAGCGGACGAGTTGCTCGCGCAGATGGAGCAGCTTCTGCTGAACCTCGACGTCGACTCGCCCGACCCCGAAGACCTCGCTGCGATCTTCCGCGCCGCGCATTCGATCAAGGGCGGCGCGGCGACGTTCGGCTTTTCCGCGCTGACCGATACGACGCACATCCTCGAATCGCTGCTCGACCGCGCGCGCAACCATGAGTTGACGCTGACCAAGGAGATGATCGACGCGTTCCTCGAGACCAAGGACGTGTTGTCCGACCAACTCGTCGACTACCGCGCGAGCGCCGAACCGGACGCGGCAGCCGCCGCGACGATCTGCGCAAAGCTCGAACGGTTGAAGGCCGAGAGCGGCGCGGGGGGGGGGGGGGGGGGGGGGGGCGCGGGCGGGGGGTTTTTTAAAAAATAATCATCCCAC